>JABDJR010000190.1 GCA_013003415.1 Candidatus Eiseniibacteriota bacterium
CCGTATTGGTAGCATGAAGTCATGAAACTCGAATTCCACGGCGCCGCACGGGGCGTCACCGGTTCCCGCCACCTCCTTCGTGTCGATGGCAAGAAGATCCTTCTCGACTGTGGCCTGTTTCAAGGAAGACGACAAGAATCCATCAAGCTCAACCGACAATTTGGATTCGACCCCGCCGATCTCGACGCAGTTGTCCTTAGCCACGCACACATCGATCATAGTGGCGCCCTTCCCGCTTTGGTACGTAACGGATTCCGCGGGGCGATTCACGCCACCTTTGCTACAGCCGATCTTCTCACCTACATGCTTCGCGATAGTGCCATGATCCAAGAAAAGGATATTGAGTACCTCAACAAGCGTCGGCGAAGAAAAAAACAGGAACCCCTCAAACCGATTTACACCATGGAAGATGCACAGGAAACCCTGACCCTTCTAGAGGGTCATCGATACCATCGACCGATTCAGGTTCTCCCTGGGGTCGACGTAACCTTCTACGATGCTGGGCACATCCTAGGCTCCGCGGTGGTTCAACTCGAGCTCACAGAAGGTAACGAAAAGAAGACGCTTGTTTTTAGTGGTGACTTAGGCCGCAAGAACATTCCCATTTTGAGAGATCCCGAAGCCCCGCCGAAAGCGGACGCCGTGATCGTCGAGAGCACCTATGGAAACCGCGAGCACGATCCTATTGAGCAAGTCGATACCAAACTGGCGTCGCTGATCAACCGCGTGTTCAAGCGACAGGGAAAAATTGTAATCCCGGCTTTTGCTGTGGGGCGCACCCAAGAAATTGTCTATTCCATTTCCAGATTGATTCGCTCGGGAGACATTCCAGGATGCTGCGTGTATGTCGACAGCCCACTCGCGGTGAACGTCACCGATGTGTTTGCGCGTCACCCTGAAACCTATGACAAAGAGATTCGCCGCATCTTCAGAGAAACCGGCGACCCTTTCGGGTTCGATTTGGTGGAGTACGTGCGAAGCGTAGAAGACAGTAAAGCCCTAAACACCAAACCGGGGCCGTTCATTGTCCTCTCGGCTAGCGGCATGGTTGAGGCCGGGCGTATTCTGCACCACACCAAAAACAGCATCGAAGACTCTCGCAACTGCATGCTTTTTGTGGGATACCAGGCAGCGCATACGTTGGGACGCCGCATTCTTGAAGGCGCCGACGAAATCAAGATTTTTGGCGACAAATACAATGTCCGGGCTGAAGTGACCAAAATGAATGAGTTCAGTGCTCATGCCGACAAGAACGAACTTATGAGCTGGATTCGGGACATCAAAGAGGGACCAAGCCGGGTGTTTGTTGTCCACGGGGAAGAGTCTCAGAGCTTGCCCTTTGCCGAACGTTTGGAGAAGGAGCCCGGGATCAGCGACGTGATCGTTCCCGCCTTACATCAAAACGAACCTCTTTAGAATGACCAATGCGGCGCTGTATTTCAAAGCCCTGGCGTACATGGATCAGGGTAACGCGACTGCCCTGAGGAGCATCCTTCAGCAGCACCCTCATCTTGTTGATTTAGCCTGCCCGTCAGAAGAAGAGCCTTACCGCGGCTATTTCTATGGGGCCACTCTGCTCCACCACGTTGCCGGCAACCCCATACGAGAACACTTCCCTGAAAACGTGGTTGAAATTGCGCGAATCCTCATTGGTGCTGGAGCCAAAGTTGACGCGCCTTGTGGCGGTGGCCCAACCCAACCCACCACCGGAGGCGGGACCACCCTGGGCTTGGTGGCCAGTGGGTCTGTGCCTCATGCACGCGGGGTAGCCCAAGAGCTGATTGATCTCCTGGTCAAGGCCGGGGCCAACGTGAAATCCGCTGAGAACGGTGGGGTCCTTTGGATATCGCTTTACCACACGGTTGAATATCAGGGGCAACGGGAAGTCGCTCGCATGATCTATGACCATGGCGCCCCGGTCGACATGTGTTACGCCGCGGGTCTGGGCCTCGTCGATATCGTTGAGAGCTACTTCGACGATCAAACCGGGCTACCAAGGCCTGAAGCCGACTACCTCTATCGACAACATCGAAGAACTGCAGCCACGCCGCAACAAGTTCTTCAAGACGCGTTTCTTTTCGCCTGCATTAACAACGAGCTTGAAGTGGTTCGTTTCCTTCAAAGCAGAGGCGCCGAAATCAACGCCTACCGTCCTTGGGCGTCCTTTCAGGTTACGCCACTTCATGGAGCCTGTTGGGCAGGCTGGGTCGAGCTTGCCGAATACCTCATGAGTCAAGGGGCAGATCTGGCCCTCCGGGACCCGGAACACGATGGCACGCCGATGAGCTGGGCTCGTCATTGCAATCGCGAGGCGGTGGTTCTGCACTTCAACCAAAACTACGCGGAACGGCTTTCTTTAGATGACGCTCTTGAATCTGGAGATGCGTCGATTCTGGCCAAAGCCCTGGGCAAAGGCGATCCGAACCAGCCCGTGGGAAAAGGCGACGCCGGGGTTCTACTTCGCCTTGCCGCTTACCTGGGAAACCACGAGATGGTCACCACCTTGCTGAAGCTTGGAGCCGATCCCCACCTCGCGAACCGCGATGGTCAGAATGCCCTGTTTTACGCGGAACAACAAAACCACCCTCAGATCATCCAAACCCTTAAGTCGGCGATGTAAGAATTCAAAAACCGACGCCAAATAAAGCGACGGGGATTTACAAAAAAAGGGGTGCAGCGTTACGCCGCACCCCATTTCCGTGATTCAAGATTTTCGAAGGATGACGGACTACTCCTCGTCGCCGTCGGCCAACTCTGCATCCGTTGAAGAGAGTTGCGTCGTGAGCCAACCGCCCCCCATCATCGCCGGCATCTTGTACTTGCCACGAACGACATTGTGAGGAGCCGTCTGGGTGACATGAATGATGGCGGTGCCCGAAGGATCACCATCGAGTGGTGTCAGATCGATGACGAAGGTCTCGAAGGACCCCGCGGGAACGGTTACGGTCTCTGAGTCGGAAACCTCCAACTTAAACGGGCGAACTTTCTGAGTTTGCGCGTCCAAGGTTCTCATGACCGTGGAGTATCCCTTGGCCAACGGAAGCCCGGCCAAAGCAATCACCAACCCGGGGCCATCACCCAATACCGGTGCCTTTAGGTCGATGTTGATGTCGGTAGATTGCCCCATACCCTTCATGTTCCCAACAATGGCGTCATCGGAGTACGTAAGTTGCATATCTCCCATGCCGCCCATTTTCCGCTGGAGAGGTTTTAGGGTCTTCTTGTCGACATCAAACTCATCGGTCATCGTTCCCATGGGGGTCTTGGCGACATCGGTAATGCGCCAGACCGATTTCCCATCCACTTTGACTTCCTCGAGCACGCGGCTCATTTCCATCTCCATGGTTTGAGCTCCCATTTCAAGGCTCATGTCGTAGGCATAGGACAGCTCTTCAAGCTTGCCACCATCTGCAGCCGGGAGAGGTGCGGTTTCCGCGTTCGCCATCAGCTCTTTTTCAGAGGCATCCGGAAGGGTGACAGAGTTCACATCGACGGTGATTTCTTCTAAACGCTTGGTGGTTTCTTCCAAAACCGACTCTTGGTAACGACCGCCCAAGTGCTTGGACAAGAATCGCTCCATGGCCACCGCCAGGGCAGCACGATTGTTGGGTGCACGGAACCCGTGCCCTTCATCGGGTGCCACAATGTATTCCACATCATGACCCTTTTCGAGAAGGGCGACCACAATCTGATCGGACTCCGCCTGTTTCACGCGGGGATCGTTGGCCCCATGAACCACCAACAAAGGCGTTTCAATTTGATCGACGTAGTTCAGCGGCGATTGCTCTTCAAGATACTCGCGATCTGCGGCCACGTCGGGATCTCCAACCCGTGTAAACCAGGTTCCCTTGAGGAAGGGACGCCAGTAGGCGGGGAACGATTCAATCAAGGTAATTAGACTTGAGGGGGCCACATAAGGAATGGCCGCCGCGTACATATCCGGGGTGAAGGTTACGCCGGCGAGAGTGGCATAACCGCCGTAAGAGCCGCCAAAAATACCGACTCGCTCGGGATCTACAATGCCTTCATCGACCAGATGCTTCACGCCCCACGTGATGTCGTGCTGCATGAGGCCCTTGCCCCATTCTTTGTTACCTGCGTTCTGGAAGTTCTTGCCATAGCCGGTGGAACTACGGAAGTTTGGCTGGAGAACGGCATACCCGCGGTTTGCTAGATACTGCGCGTACCCGTCGTAGCCCCAGAAGTCACGGGCCCAAGGCCCCCCGTGAGGGTGAACAACCAAAGGAAGATTCTTAGCCGGAATGCCACGCGGGAGGGTCAGATAAGCAGGAATCTCAAGTCCATCTTTGGACTTGTAACGAATCGGCTTCATGACCGCTAAGTGTTCGCTAGGAAGATCGGGGCGTGATCGATATTGCAGCGTGAACTTTCCGGTCTCCCGATCATAGAGATAGGTTTCCGAAGGAATCACATCGCTGGAAACGCTAATCAAGTGATAGCGCATGTCCTTTGTGGTGGAGTTCCACCCCAAGTTTCCGTCGGGAAGATTCTTCCGAACGCGTTCAATGTCCTTGGCAATCTTGTCATCTCTTGGGTAAACGCGTGAGCGATCACCAATATAGACGGTGGCAATGAGCTCGTTGGTGTCTGCGGCAAAAACCGCGTTTCCAAAATCGACTTCGTTTTCAGGGTCGGTTTCAATAAGCTCAGTTTCCCCGGTGGCCACATCCATAAGCATCAGTCGGGAAAGATCAACGTCGTCACCTTTGTTGGTCACGATGTAGCAGTGGGTTCCATTCTTATGGAATTGCACGGGAAAGGCTTGTTCAAGATAGGTTGTGGTATAGATGGGCACAAGTTCGTCACCATCAATGCGGAGTAACTCCGCTCCCCCATCACCGGTTTGCTTATAGGCCAGACGCGCTTCACCTTCGAGGTCGAACATGAAGAAACCAATTTCCTTCTCGTTCAAAATCATCAGCTCGCGCTCGCCGGTAGCAATGTCGACTCGGTACACATCGTGGTACATGGCGTTCCGGTCGTTGATGCCGACAATGAGGTCGCCGGGGCTGTTTTCAGGAACCGAGTAAATGACAGCTCGCACGCCATCGATAGGAGTTAAGTCCCGCGCTTCGGGAACACCCGAATCGGCATTGGCCTTGCCCTGAGGATCAACGGAGTACACATGGAAATCTTCGTTGCCACCCTTGTCCTGCACATACAGGATGAAACGTCCGTCTTGGCTCCAAAAATATCCAGGCACCGGAGCATCATCCGCAGTAATGGGGCGCGCATCCTCGAAATCCTCGTCGATGCCTTTGACCCAGACATTACGGACATCCTTGTAGGGTTTGATAAAAGAAATGTATTTGCCATCGGGCGAAAGCTGGGCTCCGGAAATCTCGGGGTCACCAAAGAAAAGCTCTCGGTCGATGATGGGTGGCAGTTCGGCCACTGCTGCACCAACGCTTGTCATAAGCATGAGGGCAGCCATCAACACTAAAACGTGCTTCATGAATCACGGTCTCCTTTAGGAGGTGGAGTAGTCGAGGAGCTTGAGAGGAGGAAGAAGTTTACAAAAAACATCCTGCCTATCCTACGCCCCCAGCCCACATCAGGTTTCTTTGTTTAGCGGCACTCCCCCTGGAACAGCCTTGGCAGAGCTACCCGGCTGAGGAGGCGCTCCTATGAAAATGTCGAATACCCATATTTTTCTTGGATCTTGGGGAACATTCCACCAGAATCAAACGTATGTTTCAAACACACGTTTTAAGGAATGAATCATGACGGAAGCTGAATTAAGTCAGGACACAAGGACCCGAATCCTTGAGGCAGCGGAGCAACTCTTTGCCTATCAAGGATTTAGGGAGACTTCCCTTCGAGCGATCACGTCTAAGGCGGGAGCTAACCTCGCCGCGGTCAATTACCACTTTGGATCCAAGGACGACCTCATTCAGGAAATCTTCCGCCGGCGCATCGACCCTGTAAACCAGGCGCGACTCAAAGCCCTGAACGAAATCGAAGCTGAGGCCGCCCCCGACTCCCCCGATTTGGAAGATATTCTGAGGGCGTTTCTGCACCCCGCCGTGAAGCTTTCTACGGATCCGGAGCATCAAAAAGTCTTAAGCCGCCTCTACGGACGGATCCATGCGGAGCCCTCCGACGAGTTGGAAACCATGTTCCTGGATCTTTTTTCTGAGGTGCAGCCCAGATTTGCAGGAGCTCTGCACAAGGCCCTTCCCGACCTCCCCCAAAAGGAGTTGGCGTGGCGTTTCCACTTCATGATTGGGGTCATGGTGTACACCATGAGCGAAGCCCGAAAACTGGCTCGCTTCTTCCCGGATCTGAACCAATACGATGCCGAGACGCAGACCGAGCGCATTGTTCGTTTTGTTGCCGCCGGCTTTCGATCGGAAATCCCGCCCTCACTCACTCGGAAGGAGTCCTAATGCAAAAGCACATCCTTCATTTCTTTCTCTTGAGTTTAGTTCTGTGGAGTTGTGCTTCGGCCCCCGCAACCCGACACATCCAATCGGTTGATCTACCCACCCAGTGGCACGAAGCCCATTTGGATAGTACGGACAGTCAAGAAGCCTGGTGGGTGAGTTTCTATAACGACGAACTTGGGAATCTCATATCACGATCGCTCGAAGGAAACTTCGACTTGCGAGTCGCGGCCGGGCGACTCGACGAGGCCATGGGACTCGCGAAAATCGCCGGGGCGGATCTCCTGCCTTCGGCACAAGTCTCGGGAACCGCAATCCGCCAACGTCAGAACTTTGTGGGTTTGCCCATACCCGGGTCTGAGGGAGGCGTGATTACAAGCCACAGTTCAACCTTCTCGACATCACTGGATCTGAGTTGGGAGTTGGATCTTTGGGGGCGCATACGCTCCGGAAAGTCGGCGGCTCTGGCTGACGTTTCTGCGGCCTACGCTGACTTTGAAGGGGCCAAGCTTTCTTTGACGGGAAGGGTCGCGCAAGCCTGGTTCTCTTATCTTGAAGCTCGCGATCAGGTCGAACTCAGTCAAGCCACGGTTCAGAGTTATCAGAACACGTTGGATCAAGTTGAACAACGATTTCGCCTGGGGCTTCGCGGCTCTCTCGATGTAAGGCTTGCCCGCTCCAACTTGGAATCAGCGCGAGCCGGACTGGCCAGTCGGGAACAACTTCTCGGGGCAACCACTCGCCAACTCGAAGCGTTGCTGGGTCAGTATCCTTCGGGGACCTATGCCA
>JABDJR010000210.1 GCA_013003415.1 Candidatus Eiseniibacteriota bacterium
CGCGGTCATCTCATTGCCGATCTCGATCCGCTTGGGGTGAAGTCTACCTATCACTCCGAACTCGATCCCGACTTCTATGACCTCACCATGTGGGATCGCGACCGAACATTTTTTACCGGGGGCCTGATTGGTAACCAAGACAGTGCCCCGCTTCGCGAAATTGTAGAAACGCTGCGCGCCACCTATTGTGGGCGCATTGGCGTCGAGTACATGAACATTCAGGACCCTGAGCAGAAAAAGTGGCTTCAAGAACGCATGGAGCCGACTCGGAATCAAAGCGAACTGACCCAAGAGTTGAAGCATCGCCTCTTGAAGAAGCTCATCGGATCACACGGTTTCGAGAAGTTCTTGCATGCTCGTTACGTGGGGCACAAAAGGTTCTCCCTCGAAGGTGGCGAGACGCTCATTCCTATTCTCGACCAGTTGCTTGAAGAAGCGAGTGTGGCCGGGGTCAACGAATGCGTGATGGGAATGTCTCATCGCGGACGTTTGAATGTGGTGACCCAGACGATAGGGAAGTCCTTCGAGAGAATCTTCAATGAGTTTCAGGGGAACGCCGATCCCGATGCCACCCAAGGCTCGGGGGACGTGAAATATCACCTGGGGGCTCATGGCAAACACACGGGCAAGAACGGTCACGAAATCACCATCACCCTGTCCCCGAACCCTAGCCATCTGGAGGCGGTTGACCCGGTGGTGGAAGGGATCGCCCGAGCTAAGCAGGATCATGTGGGCGGAGACACCGGGCGCGATACGATTCTCCCGGTTCTGATTCATGGCGATGCAGCCTTTGCTGGGCAGGGGGTTGTTGCCGAGACCCTCAACTTGTCTCAGCTGCACGGCTATCGCACCGGCGGCACCATTCACATCATCGTGAACAACCAAATTGGTTTCACCACCCCGGTAAACGCCTCCCGGTCCACACCGTATCCTACCGACGTGGCCAAAATGGCACAGGTTCCGATTTTTCACGTCAACGGTGACGATCCCGAAGCCGCGATTCGCGTGGTTAGGCTGGCCTTTGCTTTCCGGCAGAAGTTCGAAAAAGACGTGGTCATCGATATGGTTTGCTACCGTCGACACGGTCACAACGAAGGCGACGAGCCTAGCTTTACGCAGCCTCTGATGTACTCAAAAATCCGCGACCACAAACCGATTGCCGAGCTCTACGCAGATCGGTTGATTGCCGAAAAAACAGTCACCGAAGAGCAGGTC
The DNA here is from genome assembly GCA_013003415.1 of Candidatus Eiseniibacteriota bacterium. Classification (GTDB taxonomy): domain Bacteria; phylum Eisenbacteria; class RBG-16-71-46; order JABDJR01; family JABDJR01; genus JABDJR01. The sequence continues at coordinate 1,216 of JABDJR010000210.1, forward strand.
AAAGCCTGGCGAAGCGAAGTCAGTCAGATTCTTGAGGATGCCTCAAAGGCCGACCCCAACGCTCGTGAGTTTCCGCCGGAAATGGTGGGAGAAGTTTGTGAGATCAAACAGGACCGTCCCACGCCGGTGAAGAAAGAAGTTCTGGACCACATTACCGATGTGCTGACTCAAGATCCACCGACCGTGGATGTACACCCCAAACTTCTGCGTTTCCTAGAGCAACGCAGGAAGCAAGCCCAAGCCGGCGAGGCGATCGACTGGGCGCTGGCCGAAGCCTGGGCTTTTGGATCCTTAGCTTTGGAGCAGCACGCGGTCCGCCTCTCCGGTCAGGATAGTGCGCGAGGTACTTTCTCACAGCGTCACCTTGTCCTCCACGACGACGACACGGACACGAACTGGATTGCGCTTCAGAATCTCTCTCCTGATCAGGCGCCGGTCATTCCGATCGATAGTCCGCTCTCGGAGATTGCGGTCCTGGGTTTTGAATACGGATACAGCATCGCCAATCCAACCGCCCTCGTGATGTGGGAAGCTCAGTTTGGCGATTTCGGAAACGGCGCTCAGGTTCTGGTAGATCAGTTTTTGGCCGGAGCGGAAATGAAATGGGGTCAACCCTCTCGACTCGCCTTGCTTTTGCCTCACGGTTACGAGGGGCAAGGCCCGGAACACTCGAGCGCCCGCCTGGAAAGGTTCCTCCAGCTATGCGCCGAGGACAACATGCAGGTGGCGAACTTCACGACCCCGGCCCAGTACTTCCACGCTCTCCGGCGGCAGGTTTGCCAGGTCAAGATGAAGCCACTTATCGTTATGACTCCCAAGAGTTTACTACGACACCCTCAAGCGGTCTCTAGCGTCCAAGAATTCACTTCTGGGGGCTTTCAACCCGTGTTGGATGACCCAGCCACCCAATCCGGTATTAACATCAAACGGATTGTTTTTTGCTCAGGTAAGGTCTACTACGATCTTCTGAAAGAGCGTGACAAGTCCGGCCTCACTGATGTGGCTTTGATTCGGATTGAAGAGTTGTATCCCTTCCCGAAGACAGAGCTGCAATCAATCCTTGGCCGTCATCCTAATGCCAAACTTGTTTGGGCCCAAGAAGAGCCCCGCAACATGGGCGCGTGGTTGTACATGAAGGACAAGCTTGAGGTCGAACTTGGGGTGACGGGTGTGACCTATGCGGGACGTCCCGAGAGTGCCAGCACCGCCACCGGCTATCACAAAGTCCACGTCGAAGAGCAGAAAGCCTTGGTCGACAGCGCCCTGAAAGCTTAGGGGGCGGATTTAGCGGGAGGACAAATGGGTTTGAAGAGACTGCTTTCGGGGATAGGACTGTCTTTGGTATTGCTCGGAGGCTTGGTCTTGCAACCTGAAGCCAACCCGACAGCCGCACAGCATCAGGCGAATTTGAGTGAGAATCAGCATCTGAATCAGAATCGCCCTCTACGGTTTAGCCCTCAAGTGAAAGACCCGGCCCTATCCCTGATCGTGGGTTTGGTTCAGCAGAACCGATTCGGAACTTTCACCTCAGACGAGTTTGCGCGTCGGCTTCAGCAGAGCGGTCGCGCCTCCAAGGTTCCGGTTGAACTCTTGGCCAGCTTCACCCGTACACCCCTTCAAGGCCGTCGTCCGGTTGCCTCCATGTCTTTGACCATGAGTGAAGGGGGAGACATCCCCATTCCTTACGACATCTTGGGCTACCACCCGGGCACGCTTCGTACCTCCAAAGATCTTGAATTGGTGGAGTACTACTTAGGTGATATCAAATTTACGATTCCCAAGGGCGGTCGTTACGGCGGCAAAGAAGTTGTCGATCTTCGTAACATTCGTCTTTGGGGTGTGAAGCGCGGCAATGCGGAAATGGATGTCGACGGATGGTTAGACGCCCTCATGGGTTCAAAACTCGACGATACCGCCATCAGCGGCTTCGCCTTGTTTCACCACAACGGACAGTTAATTGCCATGGCCATGGGCTACAGCAAATCGGGGAAGGGACACTCCGGGGCGTTTGATCTGCGTCGGGACAAGATTCTCTTTCCCCATCCCAAAGTCTACAAGGCCACCGGCGCTATGCTTCGAGGGAAGCTCGAACGTCTGATGCCTGCCACCAAGATGCGTCGGGCTCACAAACAAACTTAGCCTAGGCACTCACTAACAAACGCACTTACAAACAAACCTAGCCTAGGGCAGCTTGACGAGTCTTGTGGTTTGAATAGTTCCTTCACCTACCACCCGAAGGAAGTAGACGCCGGCCGGCACCCTGTTGCCGTTTCGATCGCGTCCATCCCAATGGATTCGTGAAGACGCCCCCGAGGTTTGAAACTCTCGGACAAGTCGTCCCCGAACGTCCATGAGAACCGCTTTCTCAACCCCCACCAGCAACGCGCCCACGCTGTGCTGAAAGGGATTGGCGCTAAGCAGCGTAATGCGAGAGTTGGGCTCAAAGCGCCCCTCCACCGGACCGAATGTTTCCAGCTTCCCGTTTCGATCCCGGGCAAAGAGCCTGTAGGTGTAGACGATCCCTGGTTCCGCCGAGGTATCAAAAAAGAACTCGACTTGGGGATCGAGGGAGAACCGTTCAGAAGCTTGGCTGGGGGAAGCCCGTTCAAGCTCTAGAGCGAGAGGTGCGTCTTGCCCGAAGGCCCAGGTCAGCCGAATTCCTGAGTCGACGGATTCGCCGAGGAAATAGAGTAGCGTCACCGGAACCACGTCGGAGGTGGTGGCGTTGACCTCGAGGGTTAGGCCTTCAGGATTCGCAGCTTCGGCCATGACAAACTGGAGGTCGCCATTTCCAGGAGCGTCTTCCAGAACCACAAATCGAAGGTTGGCCACCGGGCCGCCCCCCGGGCTCAGAAACCCTCCACCGGGATAGAACGCGCTGAAATTCCATGTGCCTCCGGACCCGTTGTTGTGGGTCACCGTTGGTCCAGCCGTGAGAAGACTCCCGATCTCAAGATCAATCGGTTCCAGCGTGAGGCGGTTGTAAGCCAGGGCAAACTGCAGAGCGCTGATCTCTACGTTGCTGTCGAACTGGAGCGGTAGGCTGACCGTATCCCCGGCCGCTGCGGTCAGGCTCGCGACTAAGTTGAGATTCAATACAGGAGTGCGTCCGGTTATGGAGACCGTTTCCGGAAGGCCGGTCGTCTCAAAAGGAAGTTGGTCGTCTCCCAGAATGCGAAGCTCAGAAAACGCAAGAGTCTGCTGACCGGAGGCTCCAAAGGCGGGTACGAGCTGGAGCTGAGCGACTACTCCCTTGCCGCTAGGGATTGGAGTGCTCGCGAGGATGGCAACATCAAGAATGTCATTCTCTAAACTTTGCTCAAGGGTTGATCCTGCTCCCTCGCCCGCTAAGACGACCGAAGGAAATTGCCAACGATTCGGGTCTAGGGCAATGCTGAACTCGATTGTCTCGACGCTGGCCGAACGTTCAAGAGTAAGAGGAAGAGTGAGCCGTTCCCCGGCGAGCCCGGTTTGGGAACTGGAAAACGAGAGACTCGCGGTTCCCAAAAAGGGGTTATCGATCACGATAAGTGGGGAGGCCAAGAC
>JABDJR010000212.1 GCA_013003415.1 Candidatus Eiseniibacteriota bacterium
ATGACCGCGTCTCCCAGACTGACGTTGTCATCAAACGGTGCCGTGAAATTGGAACAAAGCTCCACCAGACCATTCGCTATGGGAAGGGTGTGGAAAACCGCGTCCGCCAAGCTCACCGTGCACTCTCCCGCCGGGTCCCAATCGACCCAGCCGCCATAGCCCCCCCCATCTGTGGGGAGGTTCCCGTTCGCATCGACCGCATCGGGCGAGTTCACCGCCATTTGGGCCATCAGAATGCCGTTGGCGAAGACCGTCACCGGCCACATATTTCCGATTCTTGCCGGGTCTGTACATCCCCCACCTCGAACGAAGAAGGTGACCTCCCCTGAAGAATCCGTCAGCCCGCTGATGGAAGGAGTAGGCTGGGCCTGGCATATGCAAAAGCGGTCCAGGGCATCCGGCGTCCATTGAAGAACCACCGAGGCTCCACTGACCGGCCCCAGGGGCCCGTTGATGGTCAGGGTGGTTCCAAAGCTCCCATCCGGAGTGGCCGTCAGAACCATGGGGACCTGACTCAAATTGGGATTTGGCAGATTGGCTGAGGAGTTGGCGGGAAAGAAAAGGAGCAGGGCGGCGAGAAGAAGCGTTAAACGCTGAATCATGAAGTACCTCTATAGGCAATGGCAGCTCAGTAGAGGCTAGGTCTGAAAACAGGATAGTCCGGAATCTTTAGACCGTCAAATTCTCACACGAATGGGACGGGCAGATCTCTCCCCACGATCAGAGGGAGAAGCGGCTTTGTGGGTTCGGGATGGTAGGCGAAACAGGATTCGAACCTGTGACCCCCTGCGTGTAAAGCAGGTGCTCTAACCAGCTGAGCTATTCGCCCGAAACGCTTGCTTTCTTGGACCGACCCGTGGCCAGCCCATAGGGAACCAAGACGCAGTATCCTAGCACTAAGAGGATGGGAGCCAGAGTGATGGAACCTCGGCTCAAGACGAAAAACCCAAGCAAAATCGAAACCAGAGCCGCGCCTAAGGCAGCGTAGTTTCGGGAACCGAAATCAAGGTCGCTTCGGGCAACCGTCTTAGAACGCGACCGTTTTGGCTGGGCCTTCTCGGTGCCCTCTTTAGCCTTGTTCTTAGCGGTTGGATATCTGTTCTTCTTGCTCATGGCCTCGCCTCGCGTTCACGCCGAACTCTGCGTCGGTTTTCCTTATGATCTTTGAAGGTCTTGCCAAATAAATGGCTTCCGTCTCCCCTTGCTACAAAGAAAAGGTCTTCGCAGTCCGGGTCCGGCCACAAGGCCGCCTTCAAACTTGCCAACCCGGGATTCCCAATGGGTCCCGGAGGTAGCCCTTCAAAGCGGTAGGTATTATAGGGAGAACTGCTCTCCAGGTCAGCATAGAGAGTTCGAGTTTTTCTCTCCCCCAGTCCATAAAGAACGGTGGGGTCGGCTTGGAGCTTCATTCCCTTGGCTAAACGGTTCAGATAAACCGCCGCAATCCGGGGTCGCTCGGACCCCACTTGGGCCTCCGCCTCGACAATGGACGCCAAAGTCACCACTTCTTCTTTGGTGCGGCCCAAAGCCTCAGCCCGGGCCTGCAGGTCTTTTTCCCAAATCTCCTCGAAGGTATCGACCATCTGCTCGAGGACCAAGCGAGGTTCGATGCCGGGAACAATGCGGTAGGTGCTGGGAAAAAGATAGCCTTCCAGGCTGTCGAGCCCTCGTGAAGCTGCCAAGTCTCCGGACTGGGCAACGGAAAGAAGAGAATCGGCCCCACCGGCCACGAAAGGGCCCAGAACTTCGCTCACCTCGGTGATCCAAAGCCCTTCCCGAATGGTGACGGTGGTGTCACGAACATCGCCATGGACCATGCGATCCAGGATCGTCCACGCCCACTCGTCCGTGCGTGCTCGGTAGGGTCCGGCTTTGAGATCGGAGGCGACGCCGCGTACCTTCCCCATAGCCACGAAGAGTTTGGGGTTCCGGATCAAACCCAATTGATGCAAGTCTGCCGAAACTTTGTGTAGAGATTCACCGGGACTTACATTGAAGAAGACGGGTCTCGCTTGTTTTGTATCCACGGGGGAAAGCATGGCAACGGCGAAACCCGCGGCCGCCGCAATTCCCGCGAGGAAAAGAAGAAGGAGCTTTTTCACTTAGGCCGACCCATGGGATTCAAGGTACTGCTTCAGAAACGTCGCCGCGGCCAGGGAGTCTACCTCCTCTTGGCTGCGTGAGGGCTCATCGCGAATCATGGCCTCGGCGGCTTCAGAACTCAATCGCTCGTCGGTGTAGTAAACGGAAAGCCCCTTGGATACGAGGGTCGCACCAAGCTTTCTCACCCGTCGGGCGGACTCCCCCTCGGAACCATCCATGTTGAGGGGTAAACCAAGGAGCACCTCGTTACAGTGCTCCCGGTGCGTAATCGTTAAGATTTTCGAAACCGCGTCGCGATAACCGCGCACTTGAAGCCGTTCTAAGGTGCGAACCAGAGATCGTTCTGGATTGGAAATGGCCAAACCCACCCTTTTTTCGCCCCAATCAACGGCCAAAAGCCTGCTCACGCAGACGCTTCCTCCTCCGATTCAGAGGGGGATTTACGCTTAACCAAACGTATGAGAGTGCCTTCGTCAAAGTCGAAGGAGATTTCATCCATCATGGAGCGCATGAGGAAAATGCCTCGGCCTCGCGTGCGGGTGAGGTCGGGTGCAGGCCCGATTTCGCCTTCAAGGTCGGGGGGTGAGAATCCCTTTCCGTGGTCTAGGACGGTCACCGTGAGGATCTCGGGCTCCATGATGAACTCAAGATCTACAGGTTTGTCCGGTGAAGTTTCGTGCCCGTGTTGGATTGCATTGGTGGCGGCCTCAATCACGCAAATAGAAACGGAGTCACGGTCAAACTCATCGAAGTCCATGACTTCGGTGATGCCTTCCACCGTTTTATCGATAACGCCAAGCCAATCGAGATCGCTAGGGATGGAGATTTTGATGGTGCGTTTGGAGTCAGTCATGGATATTAAAAACTCGCCATGGCGTCGGCCTCATCATCGAACGCTTCGAAGACGGTGTTTAGCCGCGTAACCATGAAGATTTGGTCGATGCGCTTGTTCACACCCAAAAGCTTCATGCTACCACCGCTGTTTTCAATGGTTTTGTGTCCCGAAATTAGAATTCCAAGACCGGTCGAGTTCACCCAAGAAACCTTTCCTAAATCGAGCAAGACTTTGTTTTGGCCCTCGGCCAACAAGTCTTTCACTTGGGTCTGGAAAAGATCGGCGTCCGGGCCACCCATAATCTTTCCTTCAAGTTTAAGGATGGCAATTCCATCGCGATCATTTCGACTGATTTTCATACTTCCTCCATCACTGACGTATCTAACACCTCGCCCGGCACCTCCAACACTTTTGCTGCCTTCATAATATCGCTAGGAAGAGGGCTGGTGAAGTCCAGCCTTTCGAGGGATACCGGATGAGTAAAACTGAGGTAGGCGGCGTGCAAGGCCTGCCGACTAAGAATACCAAGAGCTTGGCGAAAACGATCCCTTTTCCCGACCGCATGAATAGAAACTCGCTTCGATCGTCCGCCATAGTCGGAATCACCGAATACAGAGTGCCCCTGAGACTTGAAGTGTGCCCTAATCTGGTGCGTTCGACCAGTTTGTAATCCGACCCAAAGAATACTGAGCGATTGATCGGCCCAGAGGGTCCGATATCGGGTCAGGGCGGGTTTGCCACCTCGGGAAACCACGCGCATTTTTCTACGATCGGCACGGCTTCGAGCCAGCGCCCCCTCGATCTCCCCTTCTTTGGGCTCCATGAGGCCCCAAATCATCGTCCAATAGCGACGACTCATGCTGCGTTCGGCGAGCTGCTCGGTAAGAGAATGATGCGCGACTTCGGTTTTCGCCACCACCAAAAGCCCGGAGGTGTCCTTGTCGAGGCGATGGACAATGCCGGGGCGAAGAGGTGCCCCTACGGGACTAAGGGTTGTGCCCCGGCCCAAGAGCGCATTCACCATGGTTCCAGACGCGCGACCGGCACCGGGATGAACCGAAAGACCGGCCGCTTTATCGACCACCAGAAGATCATGGTCTTCGTAGATGACCGACAGAGGAATATCTTCTGGTTCGGGAGTAATCTCGGGGGGCGGGGGAATTTGAAGTTCGATGTCGGAACCCGACTTGACCGCAAATCCGGCTTTGATTTTCTCGCCGTCGAGGGTGACGAACCCCTCCGAAATCAGGCGCTTGAGGTGAGAGCGAGTGAGATCAGGACGGTGTTGCTGCAGGAGGCGGTCCAGGCGCGTCCCCGCCTCCTCTTCCGTCACTCGATGATTCCAAATCTCCACGCTTCTTACCTTCCCCAAAAACCAAAACCACGGCCAGCCAAATCACCGCTACCGTGACCGCCGCGTCAGCCACATTAAAAACAGGCCAGCGCCAGTCACCGTAACCGATGTCCAAGAAGTCCACCACCCGCCCCAATCGAATCCGATCGATTAAGTTCCCCAGGGCGCCCCCCAGAATAAGACCCAGAGGTAGGGCTACGCTGTGACGACGAGCCCTTGTGAACAAGAGATAGGAGACCGCAAGCACAGCGATGACTGATATTGAAACGAGCGGCCAGCGACTTCCTTGGAACAATCCGAAGGCGGCCCCCGCATTATGAATATGGGTGAGACGCAGTCCGTCTCCCAGCAATTCCCGCGTTGAGTAAAGCGGGTAGGTGTCGGTAACCCACTGCTTGGTGACAACATCCAAAACCAGGACCAACGCCCCGGCAATCAGCGCGGCTATCCGTGCATTCACCTAGCTACCTTCTCGCTCCAAACTTACGTGCAGCTTCACATCGTCGAGAGTCCAGGGATCGCCTTCGGTGGGTTCGCCAATACGAAGCTCTGAGGCCAAAACCTCGGCCTCGATAAAAGAGCGGTGACGTTCGAAAGCCGCCTGCCAAGCTTCGTCGGCACCAATAAACACGCGTACCCGATCCGTGATCTCGAGGCCCTTGTCTTTTCGAATGGATTGGAATCCGTGAACAAGCTCGCGCACGAATCCTTCCTCTTCCAAGGCCGGCGTCAAAGCCGATTCAAGAGCAACTTGAGTGCTGTCGCCACCAAGAACGAAACCATCCTGAGGGGATTCCTGCACCGTCGCCTCTGCACCGGTGATTTTCTCCACGCCGATCTCGGGGATATCCACGTCCCAGCTTTTTTCCTTCAAGCCCGCCTTAACCGCGGCATCGTCCAGACTTTTGATGGCCTTGGCTACGTTGTTTACTTTGCCGCCAAAGCGTGGTCCCAAAGCGGGGAAATTGGGTTTCAGGCTAACCGAGCGAACTTCGTCTGCCGCTTGGAATCCAATCTCTTTCACGTTGATCTCTTCCTTCACAATCTCTTGCATCGGAAGCGGTAACTCTGTGGCCTCGGTATCGAGAACCCAGAGCTTGCCCAAAGGCTGACGCACCTTGATCCCGGCCGCGGTTCGCGCCGCACGAGCCCCTTCGGTCACGGCTAAGGTCAGGCCCATGGTCTTTTCTAATTGCGTGTCGCGACGGGACTCGTCGGGATTGGGATAGGCCGTGAGGTGCACGCTATCTTGTGCGTCACCATCAAACGGCGTGACCAAGGTTTGATAAAGCTGCTCACTGATAAACGGCGTAATAGGAGCCATGAGTTTGGCCAGGGTGACCAAGACTTCATGCAAGGTGGCGTAGGCTGCGTTTTTGTCATCGCCCCTCTCCCCTTTCCAGAACCGCCGACGGTTCCGACGCACGTACCAGTTACTCAATTCATCTTGGATGTAGGTCGAGAGCGTTCGGGCCGCCCGCGTGACCTGGTAGTCGAGCAGATGTTGTCGTGTTTCGGCGGCCACCGCGTCGAGTCGAGAGAGAATCCACCGATCAAGATCGGGGCGTTCGGAGACGTCGGGGCTTGCCACCGCAGGTGTCCACTCGTCAACGTTGGCGTAAGTGACGAAAAAGGACGCCACGTTCCGAAGCGTGCCAAAGATCTTGCGAGCGGACTCGGTGACGCCATGTCGGGCAAACTTTGTAGGTACCCAGGGTGGTGAGTTGGCGATGAGGTACCAGCGGAGGGCGTCTGCGCCCTCTTTCTCTAGGATTTCCCAGGGGTCAGCCGCGTTTCCAAGTCGCTTCGACATTTTGCGACCCTGCTCGTCTAAGACAAGTTCGTTGGACAAGACGGCCTTGTAAGGCGACCTTCCCGTCTCCATGACCCCGATCGCGAGGAGCGAGTAGAACCAACCGCGACTCTGATCAATTCCTTCGCAGATAAAGTTGGCTGGAAATAGATCTCCAAAACGATCTTTGTTTTCAAAGGGATAGTGCCACTGCGCAAAGGGCATGGATCCGGAATCGAACCAAACGTCGACCACCGATTTGACGCGGTTCATTTGACCACTGCAGGACGAGCAACTCAAAGTGACTTCATCCACCGCAGGACGGTGAAGATCGAGGTCATCCTCGAAGTTTCCTCCGCGCTCGCGAAGCTCTTCGCGAGAACCAATGCAAACTTTCTCGTCACAGCCTTCGCACTCCCAAATCGGCATGGGTGTGCCCCAATACCGGTCTCGGGAGATAGCCCAATCGATGTTTCCCTTCAGCCAATTGCCAAAACGGTTCTCTCCGACCGCGGCCGGGAACCACTGAATCTTCTCGTTCTCACGAATCATGTCTTCGCGCAGTTTCGTGGTCTCTAGATACCACGAGTCACGAGCGTAGTAGATGAGAGCCGAATCGCAACGCCAGCAGAAGGGATAGTTATGGGTGTAGTTTTCTTTTTTGTAGAGGCGGTTTGCAATCTTGAAATGCTTGATGATGGGAACATCGGCCTCTTTCACATGCATTCCCGCAAACTCGGGAACGTCGTCGGTGAAGTGACCACGCTCGTTCACGGTGTGGAACTTGGGTAGAC
>JABDJR010000221.1 GCA_013003415.1 Candidatus Eiseniibacteriota bacterium
GTTGTTGTCGATACCGGCTCCGGTTTGGGTAGCGCCCTGGTTGAGGCCTACTCGGAAAACGAACACTTCACCCTTCGGTTAGAGAACGCTTCCGACCCGGCATCTCTGATTGAGACGCTGTCCGAAGACGTGAAAGAGAAGAAGATCACCTCGTTTATTGTGCTCAGTCCGGGCTTGGTCGAAGGCACAAGCGGAAGTGAGTACTACACCAGCAACGTTTCTCGAGAAGAGCCCCGGCGCTCGATCGTTCGCGCCTTGACCGAGGTGGTTCGCGAGGCACGTTTCAATGAGTCGGGAATTGAGCAAGAGCTGGTGCAGGCCATTTATGCGCCGGTAGCCACCCGAGACTTCGATCTCAGCAGCACGGAGACCACCGAAGTCGATAGCGGTTCCCGTGAGGCGAGGGCCTTCATCCCCATGATCTTTGTGTACCTCATGTTCATCGGCATCTTGAGCCAGAGTCAGACCATGCTCACGAGCACGGTCGAAGAGAAGTCGAACCGGGTCATGGAAGTGCTTTTGTCCTCGGTGTCTCCCTTCCAGCTGATGGCCGGAAAAATGTTGGGCTTGGCGCTTGTATCCATGACCTTGTTTTTGGTTTGGATGGGCGGCGCCGCCTTCATGATCGTGAAGAACGATCTCCAGAGCTTGGTCCAGTTCAGTACGCTGGCCTACTTCCTGGTGTATTTCTTCTTTGGCTACTTAATCTACGCAGCCATCATGGCGGCCATGGGTTCCCTTTGTAACGACCTCAAGGAAGCCCAGAACCTCATGACGCCGTTTATGGTGATCATGTTTGTTCCGCTGGCGCTCATGTACTGGATCGGGCAAAACCCCGACCACGTGCTTGGTGTGGCTCTTAGCTATGTTCCGCTGTTTACTCCGTTTCTGATGATTAATCGGCTCTCGAGCGCACTGCCCCCGGGAGGCTTCGAGATCGCCCTCTCCATTATCGTGTTGATTGTCTCGCTTTTTGGAACCGTTTGGCTGGCGGGTCGGGTTTTCCGCATTGGTGTACTCATGTACGGCAAGCCTCCGGCCATGCGTGAAGTGATTCACTGGATGAAAAACGCCTAGGTAAACAACGGCATGACCGGAAACGAGAACCGTCGATGTTGGGTGCGCTAAAGCAGCGCCCGGTATCTCCAAAGGCAGCGGGCGACAGGATTCGCGCTGCGAAGCGGGTTCTTCTTGTGAAGCCCCATCATCGCTTGGGTGATCTTCTCGTAAGTACACCTCTCATTCGGAATCTGCGTCGGGCTCTTCCCGACGCAGAACTCGACTTCATTGCCGGCCGATACAACGCACCTGCCGTTTTGGACAATCCCGACCTGAACACGATTCACGTTCCGCGGCTTCAGGGTCCGGCCGCCATTGTGGATTGGATGCGACTGGTACCTCGTCTTCGATCCAAGCAATACGACGCGGCCATCATGCTCTCGACCATCAGCCATTCGAAGACCGCGGTTTCCTTGGCAAAGCAAGCGGGAGCTAAGTTCGTGTGCGGGTTCGACGACAGTCCTTACGGATCCAAGTTGGCCGCGCGGTACCACTGTGTGCTTGACCCCCCGGAGAATCTCAAAACGCACATCGTCGACTACAATCTCACGCTGTTGGAGCGCCTCGGCATTCCTGCTTCTACAAAAGAGCATGTGCTTGGCGTAACCCAGGAGCAGAGAGAGAAGGCGCGTGATGCTTTGCGGAAGGTGGGTTTGCGTGCCCCCGTGATCGGAGTGCAGCCAGGAGGGAATCCCCTATACCCGGATCGAAGATGGGCTTCGGAACACTACGCAGCGCTGATCAAGAAAATACAATCCGCGGTGAGTCTCCCCATTGCGCTTCTTGGTACCGAGGCCGACCGACCTGCAATCGAAGAACTTCAGACCAAGTTGCCACGGTCCCTTCCCACCTTGCTGGGGCTTCCCTTTCCCGTCTACAAAGCGGTGCTGCAGCAACTTTCCTACTTCGTGACCCACGATGGCGGGCCGGTTCATGTGGCGGCTGGCGTTCGCGTCCCCTCCACCTTCGTGTTTCTTTCCACCCCGCCCTGGCGCTGGGCTCCCTATGGAGAGTTCTTGTATGTCTGGACCGACTACAAACGGATTCCATCGGGGGAGGAGCTGTGGGAACGCATGGAGCCTCGACTGCGCGCGGTTTTGAACCTGGGCGCAAGCTAAGCTGCCGATTGCCATAGCAGGCCTTCAAGACTATTCTGTCTCTCTCGTTTTTCTTTCTCCCCGACTTTGAATTTTTGAGGAGGCCTTGTGCAGTATCGTCGTCTGGGTCGTAGCGGCCTAAAGGTAAGTGAGATTTCTCTCGGTTCGTGGCTCACCATTGGAACTTCGGTTGGGGAAGGGGAGTCGAAGAAGATCATTCACAAGGCTTGGGATATGGGGGTGAACTTCTATGACACCGCCGATGTGTACACCCAAGGTGCGGCTGAAGTGGTGCTTGGGAAGGCGATTGCCGATCTTCCTCGAAATGAATTGGTGGTGGCCACGAAGTGCATGGGGCGGGTTTGGCCCGGGCCCATGGGCCAAGGACTCTCACGCAAGCATGTGATGGATGCCATTGACGGCAGTCTCATGCGCTTGAATCTGGACTACATCGATCTTTACCAGGCTCACGCTCCCGATGGGGACACTCCGCTAGAGGAAACTCTCTCGACGTTCAATGACTTGGTCCGCTCGGGGAAAGTGCGCTATCTCGGGATTTCCAACTTCACAACTGAAGAAACGGTTGAGGTCCTCCGAATTTGTGAGCGCAATGGGTGGGAGAGCGTTGTTTCTCACCAACCGCCCTATAACCTCTTGGATCGGCGGGTAGAGCCCAACCTCATTCCGAGGTGCCGCACCGAGGGGATAGGCCTCATTGTTTATAGTCCCTTGGCTCAGGGAATCCTCACCGGGAAGTATGGGTCCGGGAAGCGCCCTGCGGGCAGTCGCGCCACCACCAAGTGGAAGAAGTTCATGGATAAGTGGATGGAAGAGGACGACTTTAAAAAGATCCGCGTGCTTCAGAGGGTGTCCAAGCGAAAGGGTAAGTCTATGGCCCAAGTAGCGTTAGCGTGGACTTTGCGAGACCCGGTGGTCTCCTCGGCCATTATTGGAGCCACTTCCTTAGACCAGCTCAAAGAGAATCTCAAGGCGATCAAGGTCCGCCTGACCCAGAAGGACCTCGATGAACTGGACAAAGGGTTTGGCCAGACGGGCAATCCTCTCTAAGGGGAGGTGGACCGGTCAACTTGTTGCGGTGGAAGGGCTTGTGGCCAGCTTCAGAACGCGGGTCTTGTATCGAGGATTTATCCAGAAAACAGGCCGAAATCGACGTCATTTCGGTGTGAAACTCGGATCTGCGAAACTGCGGAATTCATTGCATAAAGGCCGTTTAATGGGGATTTTCGCCTTGTGGAGCGACGTCAAGTCAGTGTAAACTCGGTCCTGTCGTCAATGTACTCAGTCTGCGCGGGTCGCCATGCTCATGGCGGACTAAAAAGACTCAGTTTTCTAAAATCACGATCACTGCTTGCTCCGGAAGCGCCGCATGGAACTTTCGAGGAAAAGCTTGCTCGCCGCTTCAACCGGTTCTTTGCTAAAGGAGGTCAACATGAGGGCACTGCGCTACCGCGGAACCGTCCTCTTGGTCCTTGCTCTTGTACTCGTTTCTGCCGCTTGGGCTACCAACGAGGTACTTGTGGACTATTCAGGTTTTGATTGGTTCTGGCCCGCCGACATCGGCCAGGCTGGCAGCTGTTACGCTGCCGTGGGATACGTGAACTCGTTCAATCCCACTTATGTCAATTTTGACTTCAGCACCTACGAATATACGTTTGATTTCGATTACGCGTGTTTTGTGAGTGCCGATACGTTCGGAACGACTGTGATTTACACGTATGACGGCTCAACCTCGAGCTTCGACGTGTACTGCGACAGCCTCGCGACGGGGACTGCTGCAGACTACGGCACCAATCCTCCGAACGCAGTAGCTCCTTCGACCTGGACAGATGGCGAATGCATCTTGGGTGCCAGCTGGGTTGGTGACATCACCATCGTAGTTGACACGTCCACCGGTGCAGGCGATATCTCAGGAATTCTCCAGTGGGATTCGGGAACGCAACTCGCGAACATTCCCCCGAGCCAGCGTGAGAACTCATTGAGCATTGCTGGAATCTTGTTCAACCCGCCGAACGGTCCAGAGGGTTACCACTGGCAGATCGATGGATTTACCTGCATTCAGTCGCCTGTTGCCGTAGAACCCACATCATGGGGACGCCTCAAGCAAGGCATTCAGGGGGATAACTAAAAATGAAGTGCGCTCGACTGGTATTATCCGTAGTCGCAGCAGGGTTGCTGGTTGCTCCGGCTAGTGCTGCGATTGTGAACCCAGTCATGGACTTTGGAATCGGGTACGCTAAAGAGGGTACTCGAGTCGCAGATGACCATACGTCCACGTCTGGAGATGTGCTTACGATTGTCGGTCATGTTGTCCAGTTCCAAGAGCCTTTCGACGACCTCGATCCCAACGATCCTAATAAAGAATACACCTATGTTTATACTGGGATGGTCTCTCAGGGAACGGCAATTCAACCGGCTGGTTCTTTCACCTTCTACAACACGGACTACACTGGCGGTACGCTCAGTGTCTATTGCGACACGGCTCAAGATGCCGATTTTGCCAATATGACGGGCTTCGACAATGGCGACCTGATTCTTCAAGCCAATGTTGGAACGCTGTCTACG
>JABDJR010000226.1 GCA_013003415.1 Candidatus Eiseniibacteriota bacterium
GTTGAGGTCGATGGCCATCCCCCACTGGTTGCCCTCTTTAAAATCATATTCACGATCGAGAATAGAGGTGTTCGTATCCACAAAGAGAGACTTCAGGGGCGGACTCTCTTCCATGTGATCCACAAAGTCGGGATGCTTTTTGAACTCGTCGAGAGTTGCCTCCCGATAGAGCGGACGATTTTCCATGGAAGAGTGATTCTGCGTGGTGGCTAACTTGTACTTAAGACCCGTTGGCGTAATCTTTCCACCCGCCAACACGGTCTCGCCGCTAGCATCCAAAAGGGAGTAAGCATTGACACCCACGTTATCGCCGACCCGACCACATTGGGTTCGGCCGTATCCCAAACTAATGGCAACCGATTGGTCCGCCTGACCCGGTTGCACCCAAACGGGTAGCTCCAACGTGCCTGCGCCGGCAGCCAAACTGACCATGTCACCGCTTTCGACACCAAGATCACGTGCCGTTTGCGGACTCATGAGCGCCACGTTGTCCCAAGTTAGCTTGGTCATGGGATCCGGTAGCTCTTGCAACCAAGCGTTGTTGGCGAAGCGCCCGTCGTAAAGCTTCACATCGGGGTGCAGCACAACCTCTAGCGCATTGGCCGAGGGTGCAGTGACCGCGGCAAGCTGCCGTAGGGCGACGCTGATGGCGGAGCCGGAAGGTGATTCGACGACTTCGCTGTACTGAGTGTTGGCAACCACTCCATCGTGGAGCGCGCGATTCCAACTTGCGTCGAAGCGGGAAGCCCCCCAAGCACTCCGGTAAAAATCTTGCACTTGCGTGTGGCCGTCTGTCTCTGTTCCTTCGGCTAAAAGAGCAAGCAGCTCGCTTTCGCTCTTACCATCGAAAAGGGGAGCAATAAGAGGCTGCGAAAGACTCAAGGTTCCGTCCCAGGCCCGCGCGTCTCCCCAAGTTTCAAGATAGTGGGTTCCCGGAACGTGCCACTGGGCAAGAGCTCCGGTTTCGTCGCGATAAAGACCGAGATGAACGGAGTTCTTGGCTTTCTTAAGCTTGTCGGCCATACCCAAGGCACCGGGTGCGGCGTAAGCGGGATTGGCGCCCAAGACCACAAGAGTGTCCACCTGACCGGCGTCGAGCGATTGTGCCAACCGATTCAGGCTTTGACTGTGAGCGCCAGGATCGGGCTCTTCGGTATAGCGAACCACGGGGCCCACGTTACCTAAAGCTCGGTTAAGTGCATGCAAGAAAGCATGAACGGCTGCGGGCTGACTCTCTCCGGCAACCACAACGCAGCGGCCACGGTTTTGAGCCAGATCTTTGGCCACCGCATCCATCCACTGGGTTTCGCGTTCGTTCCAGGTGCTACCGCCGGCGATGCGGCGTAAACCGGCAAGATCGATCCCGGCCAGGCTTACCCCATGACTTGAAGCCAACTTCATGGCAATGCCGGCAACGTACGCGCGAATGCGACCACTTGCCATTCTCAGGCGATGGTCGGCCATTGAACCGGTGGTGGTGAAGCGGCTTTCTACGGCGTATAGGCGGTTCATCTTGTCGGAAGGGTCTGCAACCCGGCGACCGTTTGCGAAGTCGCGGGCCTGACGCAAGGTGTTCACCTCGTCGAGCAAGAAGTCGCTGTCGAGAGCCACAATAACGTCGGCTTGGCCGAAGTCCACGTGAGTCCGCAAGGGGCGCCCGAAAGCAAGGCGAGTTCCTTCGATAGATTGATCGCGATTGACCGGTTCAAAGGTGTGCCAGGTTGCTCCCGGATACGTGCGAACAAAGTCTTCACGAATTTGAATGAGCATGGGACTGGAAGTCACTTCACTAACAACGTGAAGTCCGCGTCCGTTTTGAGCGCGTAGACCTTCGAAATGCGTTTCGGCCCACAGACGGAATTCGCGCCAGGTTGATTCGGCTCCGTCTTTCATGACCTTTTGGGAGCGATCCGGATCGTAAAGACTCAGAATGCTGGCCTGAGCGTAGCTATCGGTTGCTCCGTTGTTCTGAGGCTGATCCGGGTTGCCTTCAATTTTTGTGGGGCGCCCTTCGTAAGCGGTTACCAATAGTCCCTGAGCCGCGCCCCTAAAATCCCATGCCGTGGCGTACTGCTGCGCGATTCCGGGAACGAGCTGCTCGGGCATTTTGGAGTAGGGAAGAATCTTTGCCAGAGGACGGCGGCAGCCAACAAGGCCAGCCATGGCGAAAGCTGCCCCCATAACTCCCATAAATTTACGACGTCCCATTTCATCGGGAGGCGTTACGTCCGGATATTCTTCGGCAAGAAACTTCTTAAATTCGGGACCGTCCTGGAGCTCGTCCATGCTCCGCCAATAACGTCTGGGGTCGGTCTTAAGTTGAAGTGGAGCTTTCATCGGTGACACCCCGAACAGTTGGTGGTTGGGTTGAGGTGGTACTGCTCGCGCAGTTCCTTACCTAGGGTCAGTTGATCCTCGGCGACCCACGCCATGTTTGTTATCTCCTCGTTCGGTCTCAAAAATTTCTCGGGCTCGCGATGACAGTCTAGGCACCAACCCATGCTAAGGGGCTCTTCTTGGGCCACAACTTCCATGTGATCGATACGCCCGTGGCAATCAACGCAACCCACACCTTGGTTCACGTGAACGGAGTGATCAAAGTAAACAAAGTCGGGAACGCGGTGAATTTGGACCCACTCAATAGGTTTACCGGTCTCATAACTTTCAGCCAGTTTCATGATATGGGGGCTGTCAGCAAGCACTTGGGTGTGACAGTTCATGCAGGTTTCGGTAGGAGGCACGCCGGCATGCGGTCCCTGTTCGGCACCGGTGTGACAATACCGACAGTCGATACCCAGCTCGCCCGCATGCAGTTTGTGGCTATAGGGAATCGGTTGTTCGGGTGCGTATCCCACTTGAGTGGTATATGGCGAGATGTAGAAAGCAAATGCGGAGATCGCGCCTACAAGTATGAGAGGCACAACCAATAGAACAAGAGTTGTGGCTTTATTTGCCCATTTAGGAAAGAACATGGTCCCTGTGTTCAACCTCCGGTCG
>JABDJR010000259.1 GCA_013003415.1 Candidatus Eiseniibacteriota bacterium
GCCTAGCCTACTACTCCGCAGCTTGGTTCCCCGTCACCACGATCTTGGCCCTAACCCTGTTCTCCCGCGGAGAGATCTCGGTTGGAGAGGCTCTGTTTCTCAGTGCGCCTACGGGTATTCTGGTTGCGCTCATGGGTCTGAGTGTTTGGTATGTGTGTCGCGCACAACCGCTTCGTCGCGAACATCTTCTACGCGCGGCCACCACCCATCTCTTGGCCGCCTCGGTTTTCTCGGCGGTTCTCACCGCGACCATCCGTTCTTTAGCCGGTCTTCGGCCTGTGCCCGAACCCCCGGCGCTTCCGTTAATGGAACGCGTTTCCGGACAGCTCCCCATCTTCTTTGGCCTCGGGGTGATGTTCTATCTTCTGATTGCGGCGGTGTATTACCTCATCATTGCCGTTTCCGATTCGCGAGACGCAGAGAAGCACCAACTCAAACTTCAAGAAATGGCGGGGGAGGCGGAACTGCGCGCTCTGAAGGCGCAGATCAATCCCCATTTCTTATTCAATTGCTTGAACTCCATCAGTTCGCTCACCACGCACAATCCGAAAGCGGCCCGTGAAATGTGTGTCGGTCTGGGAGATTTTCTAAGACGAAGCCTGGGAACCGGTGAGAAGGAAGCGGTACCGCTTTCTGAAGAACTCGAGCTTGTGACTCAATATCTTGCCGTCGAAAAGATTCGTCTGGGAGATCGTCTCCAAGTAGAACAAGAGATCGATGACGCGGCGCGTAAGATCCTATTGCCGCCGCTGCTCCTGCAACCTCTCGTAGAGAACGCCGTCCTGCACGGCGTTTCGACACTCACCGAAGGTGGTACTCTTCTCATTGAAGCCAAAGAACGGGGCACGAGGGTTCGGATCGTGATCGAGAACCCCTACGACCCGGAAGCTCCTCGACGGAAGGGGAGTGGGCTCGGTTTAAACAATGTGAAAAGTCGGGTTTTGGCCCACTTCGGAAAAGATGGCCGGGTGAGCGTGGTCGCCGAAGGCGGACGCCATCAAGTGACCGTCTCCATCCCTTGGACGACTCCGAAAGAGGGGGCGTAGGTTTTGTTTAAATTGCACTGGCCACGAAGAGAGCGCTCGACGGTCGCCGAGCATCACAAGGACGAAAGAATGAACACCAAACGCGTTTTGATCGTCGACGATGAAGAACCTGCCCGCATGTTGCTCCGGGAAATGCTTTCCGAAGAAGAAGACATTGAAATTCTGGGCGAGTGTGCGGACGGGTTGCAAGCCGTCAAAGCGGTTGGGGAGTTGAAGCCCGACCTCATCTTCCTCGACATCCAAATGCCGAAGTTAGACGGCTTTGAAGTACTGGACTTGATCGACCGCGACGGCGTGGATGTTGTGTTTGTTACCGCATACGACGAGTATGCTCTCAAGGCTTTTGAAGTGAACGCTGTGGATTATCTGCTCAAACCCTTTTCCGAGAGTCGCCTTAAGGAGGCGTTGGGGCGTGCCCGTGAGCGTGAGCAAAACGAGGCTGCCGAAGAGACCCAGCCTCCAAGCGGTCTCGAATTGAAAGCGGCCTCCCAACCTGAGGGCGACAAAATCGATCGGGTGGTGGTGAAAGACGGTACGCAAATCCAGATCATCCCCATCGATTCCATCGACTTTCTCATGGCCCAAGGCGATTACGTGGCGATCCACGTCGAGAAGAAGAGTCACTTGAAAATGCAGACCCTTCAGAGCCTGGCCGCCAGTTTGGACACAACTCGGTTTGTTCGAATCCACCGCTCTTATGTGCTCAATCTCGACCGATTGGCCAAGATCGAGACCTACGCCAAGGATAGTCGGGTGGCTATCCTCCGCGATGGTACCGAGTTACCCATTAGCCGCTCCGGGTATACCCGACTCAAAGAACTACTGGCGTAGTCAACGTTGGTGAAGTACTACCGCCGTAGTACAATCTTTATCCCCTGTTAACTTGAACACCCGCCCACCTAAGGTCGTCTTTCTAGGAGAGGTAATACTGTGAAAGGAGAGCCCTTGGAGCTTCTGACCGACGAGCAACTGGTCAGCCTGACCCGATCTGGTAATCAAGATGCCTTCAACCGGCTTGCGTCGCGTTGGGAAGGTAGCTTGTACCGGTTTGTTCGCCGCACGATTGGAAACTCCGAGGATGCTAGAGATGTCTGCCAGGAGGCCCTGATTAAGGCCTATCAGAATGTGGATCGGCTCCGCGAAGGGGCAAAGTTCAAACCCTGGCTCCATCACATCGCCTTGAATATTTGCCGCGACCGGTTTCGATCGGCGAAAACCAAAGGCGACTCCTTTTCCATCGACGACGCGAAGCCGGCTGAACTTAGCAATGAGGGCATTCAGGAGTCGACGGAGCACGGAGCTATAACCGGAGACATTGGGGAGTTGTTGGGGTCCTTCCTCGACACCCTGCCCATGGAACAGAAAACGTGTCTTCTGCTTCGTGAGTATCACGGTTTTAACTCCGAAGAAATTTCAGAAATCACCGGTGTGCCGCCGGGAACGGTTCGAACAAGAATTTTTTATGGTTTGAAAGCAGTCAGGAAAAAGATGTCGCAGCGTGGTCTGAGCGTCTCAGACTTTCAATAGGAGAAAATGATGAGCGAAACTCCACTCGATCCCAAATTGCAAAAGCTGGTAGCGGCTCTCTATGGAGAGTTGAGCGGCGATGAAGAGCGAGAGTTCTTCGAACTGCTTGAGACCGATCCTGCTTTAAAAGCAGAATGGGAAGAGATGTCGCAAACGCGAAGCATTCTAGGCAAGCTTGACGACACCGAGGCGGTGCCAAGCTTTAACTTCCTGATCGATGAACATGTTGAACCCGTCGAGCCGGCAAGGCTTGCCGTGGTTTCTCCGGAGCCCACCTTCGGTGAGCGCGTGAAGGGTTGGTTCAAAGGCTTTGGCGCTCAGCCCGCCTGGGGAATGGCTACCGCAGCGCTTGTGGTGGCGGTTTTGGCCATGTCCGACTTTAAGATTCAGAAGGTCGATGGCGGCCTGGCTTTCCGATTTGGCGATGCCCCCATGACGGCCCAGTATCAAGTACCCCCCAGCGATTCGGTGGTGCCCCAACAAGGGACAGTTGGCCTTGGT
>JABDJR010000265.1 GCA_013003415.1 Candidatus Eiseniibacteriota bacterium
CTGACCGACATCAAAGAGAACCCCAAAAGGTACGTTAAGGTCTCCATCTTCTAGCTCAAGCTTTGGCCCTTAGAGAACGATAATTTAAGGGATGTCTAAAAACCCAGGAACCTTCTCAGCCTTAGCCGGATCCCCATGGACCCAATTGGGACCGAAAAGCCTCGTCCGCGGCGACCTCATTCTAGCCGGCGATGTGCATGTTTACGGGCGGTTTGAAGGCACCATCTTCACCGATGGTGAGGTCTGGGTTGCCCAAGGCGCGCACGTCGAGGGCGGCATCCACGGAAGTCGGGTCACCATCGAAGGAACCGCCCGGGGCCATCTCGAAGGCCGCGAAGAGGTGGTGGTAAGGCCCGGAGGGGCCGTATTTGGTGAAATCTACGCCCCCGCCATCCGCGTCCTCGCCGGAGCCCGGTTCATGGGCACCCGGATCCCCGGTTCCCCCCCGGACCATCCAAGGATAGAATCCTTCCAGAACCCGGCAAACGCCTAGGGTTTAACCTAGCTATTCACACCTAGAGAGGGGTAAGCTCTGTGGCGCTGAAAAGGATTCCTGTACCTACCGAAGTCAAAATTGCCGATGACGGCGGAGCCATCGAAATCCGTTGGGCAGATGGTCGGTCAACTCGATCCCAGGCAACCACCCTTCGAAGGCAATGTCCATGCGCGGGGTGCGTCGATGAGATGACCGGGCGTCGGACGCTCGACCCAGATTCGATTCCGAACAACGTCGGAATTCGAAATTACGAATGGGTCGGCCGGTACGCTTTCCAGTTTTATTTTAGCGATTCCCACAACACGGGAATCTTCACGTTTGAAAAGCTTCGCGAAGACAATCAATAAAGGAATAACCGCATGGCCTCCCCTGCTTCAACGCAAAAGAAATCAATGGTTCCGGAGTTGTTCCCCGGAGCCAGTACCATGGACCCCTTTTCCAGCGAGTTTGCTCTTGCCTGGTATGCGTCCATGTTTGATGGTGAGGACCTCACCGCAGTCACCACGCTCGTACCCAGCGGTGACATGGCCGAAGATGCGGGCTTCCTGGCCGGAAAAGGCTGCGAGATCTACGTCTGCGACGAAGACAAAGCGAAGCTAGACGAGGCAAAACGTCAGGTGAAGAACAATAAGGGTGAACTCCGCGGGGCTTTCGATAAGAGCTTGTTTGAGCTCAAGCCCTGGCATCTCGGAACCGTCGATCTGATTGTCGATCGCACTTTATTGGCTTCTCTCGAACCCAGTCAGCGCTTCGGCTATGCAAACCGCATGGCGCGCTGCTTGCGTCCCGGGGGTCGTCTTGTCGGGCTTTTCCGTATTAATGACGAAGAGAGAAGTGAAGCCCCTTACGCAACCGACATGAAAGAGTTTCGCCAGAGCGTGCTCAGGTACTTCCACGTTGACGTGTTTCGGGTAGCCGCCCCTCCCAAACCCGGTGATGACGCGGTTTGGGCCGCTTGCCTTCGTTTGAAGTAGCCCTGCCTCCCGAAGTGGCCCTGTCTCCGTCTGAAGTAGCTTTTACTCGAGCCAGGACTGAGGATAGGCGGGGTCATCGACTCCCATGGCCGCCTCACAAACCTTGAGCGGCCGGAACGTATCCACCATAACCGCCAGTTCGTCCGTCGACTTCTTGCCAATCGATTCCTCAGCCTTCCCCGGGTGAGGGCCGTGAGCCATCCCATCGGGGTGGTAGGTTGCGGAACCAAACTCAATTCCCTTGCGACTCATAAACTCGTCCGAAGCGTAGAACAAAAGCTCCTCGCTCTGAGCGTTTGTATGATGGTAGGGAGCCGGAATGGCTTCGGGATGGAAATCGTATAGGCGAGGCACAAACGAACAAACCACAAATCCGTCGCCGGCAAAAGTCTGATGTACGGGTGGAGGTTGATGAATGCGTCCCACGATGGGCTCAAAGTCGCGAATGTCGAAAGCCCACGGATAGTAGGAACCATCCCATCCCACCACATCGTAGGGGTGCGCCTCTAGAGTGTGCACGGTGATGGCGTTTCGCATCTTGGTGTGGACAGGAAAGGCTCCCATTTCCTCCACCGGATCACAGGCAACCGGCGTGTGTATATCGCGTTCGGAATACGGGGCACCCTCTAGAAGTTGTCCGTTGCTGTTCCGATAGCGTTTCGGAATGCGCACCACCCCCGTGGATTCCACGACAAACAAGAAGGTATCGGAACTAGCAAACTCGTAGCTGTGAATCACGCCTCGGGGAATGACCAGGTAGTATCCCGAGCTAAACGCGAGCTTCCCATAGGGAGAACGCAGAGTCCCCTTCCCCTTGGCGACATAGACAATCTCATCGGCCTGACTGTTGCGATAAAAGGTTGCTGTGGTTTTTGTGGGATGGACCACCGATAGAGCCACTTCATGGTTGTACAAGAAGGGGGTTCGATCCAAGGCCGCATCGCCTCCGGGAGGTAAATTCCCTAGGCGAAAGTGATGGGGCCTCAAGTCGGTGCTGGATACGGCTTTCCATGGCAAGTCTTTGTGATGTTCAATAGCCGTCACCCGCGTGGGTCTCTGAAGGTGGTACAACAGGGAGGAGGCTCCGGTGAAGCCTTCGTTTCCCACCAGCTCCTCAAAAAAAATACCGCCTTTGGGATTCTTGAAGGCGATATGTCGTTTGGCCGGAATTTCGCCCCGCGTTTGATAGAACGGCATCTTAGAGGTTCCCTCGGCGTTCTTGTTCGCGTTCAATCGCCTCAAACAGAGCCTTGAAGTTTCCCTTTCCAAAAGATTGAGATCCCCGGCGTTGAATGATTTCGAAGAACAGAGTCGGGCGGTCTTCAACCGGCTTCGTGAAAAGCTGAAGCAAGTACCCCTCTTCGTCGCGATCGATCAAAATACCCAGACTCTGAACCGAACCAAAGTCTTCTTGGATCTGACCGATACGCTCTTTCACTTCCCCGTAGTAGGTTTCGGGGACATAGAGGAAGTCGACGCCTCGATCTCGAAGGGCGGCCACGGTCGCGAGAATATCTCCGGTGAGGAGTGCGATGTGCTGGACTCCGGGACCCGTATAAAAATCGAGATACTCTTCGATCTGGCTCTTCTTACGGCCTGGAGCGGGTTCATTTAATGGGAACTTGATTAGGCCGCTCCCGTTCGACATGACTTTGGACATGAGGGCGGTGAATTCGGTAGAGATGTCTTTGTCGTCGAAAGATTTGAATCGGTAGAACCCGAATACATCTTCGTAGAACTTCGCCCACTCATCCATTTTCCCGAGCTCAACGTTACCGACAATATGGTCGACCTTGAGGAGGCCGACATCCTGACCGGGGATCACGTTGGCCTCAAACTTGGGGAGAAAGGGGCCCTGGTAACCGTTTTTTTCGACGAACGAATGAATGGTGTCACCGTAGGTGTGAATCGCAGCCATGCGGGCCGCTCCCCCACCGTCGGAAACTTCGTGGGGCTCGCTCGCCGATACACCACCGCGTTCGGTGGCCAGTTTGAAACTCTTGTCTGCGCTCTCAACTTCAAAGGCAATGTCTCGCACCCCATCTCCATGCCGCTTGATGTGCTCGGAGATCTCCCCATCGGGACCCATGGGGCTGGTAAAGACAAAGCGAATCTTGCCTTGTTTTAAAACGTAGGACGCGCGGTCGCGAACCCCCGTTTCGGGGCCGGAGTAGGCAATGCGCTCGAATCCGAATGCATTCCTGTAGAAGTACTCAGCTTGCTTGGCGTTGCCCACCCAAAACTCAACATGATGGATGGACTTAATTGGTAGTTCGTCGACTTGGCTAATCATGGGGTCCCCTATACCGGTTCATGGAAGGGGGCAATTATAGCGAAGCCCGGAAAGACTTAGAACCGGGAATCAGGCGTTTGGCTGAGCCGTCATTTCGCGAACCGAGAAGTACCGCGCCTGGGGGTGATGGAACACCAGGGCACTCACGCTGGCCTCAGGCTCCATCATGAAGCCGTCGGTCAGCTCGACCCCAATGTGCTTATCGGGCTCGATAAGTTTCCAGAGGGGACCCTGGTCCTCAAGGTTGGGGCAGGCAGGATAGCCAAAGGAAACCCGGATTCCTTGGTATTTGGCTTGAAATACGTCGCGCGTCGATAGTTCCGAACCGTCGGGGAAACCCCACATTTGTCTGAGTTTGGTGTGTAGCAGCTCGGCAAACCCTTCCGCCGACTCAATGGCCAGAGCCTGAAGAGCATGAGACTTGAAGTACTCTCCCTGTTCTTTCCACGCTTCCGCCGCTTTACGAACCCCTTGCCCACAGCTTGTGACAAAGGTGGCCAGGTAGTCTTTCGTACCCGCGGTTTTTGGGGCAATCCAATCGGCGAGGCAAAGATGGTCCCCATCGGGCTGGCGAGGAAAATCGAAACGAGTCTTCACCTCTCCATCGGGGGTTCCTAGGCAGATGCTGTCGCCCTCGCTCCACGCGCGGTGAAACTGGAAAATGCCTCGCGGCTGCATAATACCCATGGCGAGGACTTCATCTTTCAGCTCCTCGATTTGGCGATGCAGCGTGATTGCCTTTTCGTTCCCCTCCTCCAGCAACTTCGGCAGCGATCCCCTGAGTCCTAGATGCTTTCCGAAAAGCATGGCCGGATTCACATAGTCAAAGACATCGGTTAAGGGAACGTTCTCAACCACGTGAAGTTTCAGGTCTGGAGGCTGGGGTACCTCGACCGAGGACCAACCCCCGGCGTTCACCGGAAGGTTGTTCACGGGGCGAGCGGTCTTCGCGGCAACTTCAATGGCCTGACCGCGGTCGGCAATGATGGCATCCCGTTTTTCCGGGTCCATCAAGCGATTGCAGATGTCCAAACCATCCATGGCGTCTCGCGCGTAGATGACGGTGCTCTTGTACTCTGGGGCAATGCGCGACTGGGTAAATTTCTTGGTAAGAGCGGCGCCGCCAACCAAAATGGGGACGTCTACACCCGCCTCACGAAGGTCGGTGGCCGTGACCACCATTTGCTGGGCCGATTTCACGAGCAATCCGGAAAGACCGATCAGGTCCGGCTTGTGCTCCTCGACCGCGTCAATGAGCTTCTGTGGCGGCACCTTGATCCCAAGGTTCACAATCTCGAAACCGTTGTTGCCAAGGATGATCTCGACCAGATTCTTGCCAATGTCATGGACGTCACCTTTTACGGTGGCCAAGATCATCTTTCCACGCGAGCTGGTTTCGGACTTCTCCATGAATTGCTCAAGGTGGCTCACCGCCGCCTTCATGGCCTCAGCACTCTGAAGCACCTCCGCCACAATCAGTTCGTTGTTGTTGAACAAGCGTCCAACCTCGTCCATCCCCGCCATCAGAGGGCCGTTAATGATCTTTAAGGGAACACTGTCTTTGCGAGCTAGTTCCAGATCCTCGATCAGGCCGTCTTTACTGCCTTCGATAATGTAATCGGCTAAGCGCTGTTCTAGAGGGCGATTTTCATCTTTGACCGCCACGCGCTTCGGGGTTTGGTTGCGATAGAAGTTGGCAAAGGCGGCAATGGGATCTTCGCCCCGGTTGAAAAGAAGATCTTCGGCGAGAACCCGTTCTTCATCGGGAATCGAGGCGTATCGCATCAGTTTTTCGCTGTTTACGATAGCAAGGTCGAGACCGGCTTTGACGTTCAGATACAAAAAGACCGAGTTCAGAACTTCGCGGCCTGCGTTGGGCAAACCAAAAGATACGTTAGAGACCCCAAGAATGGTTTTGCAGCGGGGAAACTTTTCCCGAATCATCCGCACACCCTCGATGGTTTCGATCGCACTTCCCACGTAAGCCTCGTCCCCGGTGGCGCAAGGAAAGACCAGCGGATCAAAAATGATGTCGTTTTCGGGAATGCCGTACTTGTTGACAAGCAGATCATAGGACCGCTGAGCCACCTCAAGTTTTCGTTGACGCGTCACGGCCATGCCCTGATCAGGGTCTTCGTCGATGCAACCCACCACCAAAGCCGCACCATACAAACGGGCCAGGGGAACCACTTCTTCAAAGCGTTCCTCTCCGTCTTCAAGGTTGATTGAATTGATGATGGCTTTGCCCTGCGAGTACTTCAGGGACTCTTCCAGCACCGCAGCGTCGGTGCTATCCAACATGAGGGGCACTTTGACTTTCTTTACCACCATGTCAAGAAAGCGCGTCATGTCTTCTAGTTCTTCGCGGTCCGGATCGGCCAAGCACACATCGATAATGTGAGCCCCGCCTCGAACTTGCTTGCGACCGATTTCTGCCGCTTCTTCAAATTTGTCTTCGCGAATAAGGCGTTTGAACTTTCGCGATCCGATCACATTGGTCCGTTCACCCACAATGATGGGACGGTTTTCTTCCTCTAAAGAGAGATGATCGATTCCGGAAGCTCGAGAGATCACGGCGGGGTCGGCCGAGCGCGGTTTTAAACCCTTCACCGCATCGGCTAGGGCCCTGGTATACGCAGGAGTCGTTCCGCAACAACCGCCCACAATGTTGATCCAGTTTTGCTCGGCAAACTTGGTCAAGACCGTGGCGATCTCTTCCGGGGACTCGTTGTAGTTTCCGTCTTCATCAGGCAAACCCGCGTTGGGGATACAAGACACTGGAAATCTGGAAACTCCGGACAACGTTCTGAGGTGATCGGTCATGAACTTGGGGCCCGTGGCACAGTTCAGCCCAAGGGCCAAAAGGTCGATATGCTCAAGGCTGGCGTAGAGCGCTTCCACTCCCTGTCCTGCGAGCATAGTGCCCATGGGCTCGATGGTCCCGGAAACCATGATCGGGGCAAGCTGGCCCGTTTCTTCAAACGCTTTTTGAATTCCAATGATGGCCGATTTGATGTTCCGCGTGTCCTGAGAAGTCTCTACCAAGAGGAAGTCGGAACCGCCTTCAAGCAACCCAATGGCTTGTTCCTTGTAAGAGTCCGCCATTTCGTCAAAGGTGGCACCTCCGGTTACAGATAGGCTCTTCGTGGTGGGCCCCATGCTGCCGGCCACAAACCGTGGGTGTTCCGGAGTGCTCTTTGCAGCCGCTGCCTCGCGGGCGATCTGGGCCGAGACCCGATTTTGCTCCCGAGCGAGGTGGCCTAACTCATACTCGTCGAGAACGAGGGGGGTTCCGCCAAAGGTGTTGGTCTCAATGATGTCCGCCCCGGCATCGAGGAACTCTTCGTGAATCTTCCGAATCGCTTCGGGCAGAACAAGACTTAGGTTCTCGTTGCACCCATCCAGCTCATCTCCCCCGAACTGTTCGGGAGCCAAATCGAGAGCCTGAATCGAGGTGCCCATCGCCCCGTCAAAGACGAGAATTCGCTCCTTGAGAGCGGCCTTCAGTTGTTCTATGCGTTGAGCTCTATCCTCCGGCATGGAGGCCGAAGCTGGACGAAAGGGATCCAAGAAGTTTGCCATCCTTTGTTAGCGAAATCGACGGCCCCCAGGGGGCCTAACCGGGCAAAGAGTCTACCACAAGCCCTATCGGTCCCCTTAGGGGACACACACCAACCTTTTCTTGAGGGTCCCCTGG
>JABDJR010000268.1 GCA_013003415.1 Candidatus Eiseniibacteriota bacterium
GAATCAGACTGAGGAGCCCTAGTTTCACCGATTTAAATGCAAACATCATCACAATCGTGATGAGTACGATGGCAAACAAGAAAGAGCGGATCTGACTCCAAACGATGTAGTCGCCCATGTTCTTGTAGAGGGTGATGATTCCGGTGAGGTCTTGGTTCACATCGGGAGGGATCACCTCCGCCGAATAGGCAGTGACCGCCTCCATGAACTCGCCATACTCGCTAGAGTTCGAGAAACCCGTACGCGCCCACACTCGGGTGGAGGTTCCGCTGATATCCACGATGGTTTCAAGCCCTCGCTGGGGGGCCGAGGCCTCGTACAGAAGCATGTATTGCGACACGGTGGCTCGATTACCGGGAATGACTCGGTAGGCAGGGTCGTTGTCGTTCATGGCATAGTGAACTGCCTTTACGTAGTCGGCAAAGGAACCCGAGCTGGTGGAAAGCTCCAGCGAGCCCATGTAGTCCGACAATTTCTCCATGCCCCGAAGCACGTCCGGATCGTACATGCGTCCTTCTTGATCGCTCGACAAGACCATTTCAACACTAACAATGCCCCCGGCCTTTTCTTCGATCTCTTCGGCGAGGATGCGCACGGGGTCATCTTCAGCGAAGAACCGAAGCGCGTTGGATTCCACTTTGATCTGGGCAATCCCGGCTACCCCAAGCACGGCCATAGCCACGGCTCCATAGAGGATCGCGCTGCGGTGACCGCGAACGAACTCAGGAATGCGAGCGGTGAGTCGGGAAAAGAAACCGTCTTCCAACCCGGCCTTGCCCTCGAATCTAGAGCCTGAAAGAAAACTCAGAGCCGCGGGAAGGGGAAGCACACTCAGAGCGAAGGCCGCAAAAACACCAATCGAGGTGCAAGCCCCGAGTTGTCGCAAAGGGGCAAGGGGCGTGACCAGAAGTGCCAGAAACCCGATCATGGTGGTGCCGGTTGTGAGCAGACAGGGCTGGAAGAGTCGGGTCATGGCATCGTGAATCGCTTCTTCCGCCGACAGTCCCCGACCGCGCATCCGAAGAAAGTGCACCACCACATGAACGGAGTCGGCAATGCCGATTCCCAAAACCACCAGTGGAACAATCATGAGCATATTGTTGTCTTTCCAACCCATGAGAGGAATGAAAAGACGCGAAATCACGACTGCGGTGACCACCGTGATCATGGGAAGAATGGCTCCCCAAAACGAGCGTACCGAAAAAAGGAGAAGGAGAAAGATCGCACTGGAGACCAAAATGATGTTCTGGAGGAAATCGCGGCGGGTGATGTGGTAGATCGCACGGTCGATCACCGCGCCCCCACCCACTTTGTAGACCAAACCCGATCGCTCTTCTTCAAGCGCTAGTTCTTCCTCGATCAGGTTGAGGAGATCGATGCGGTGGTGGAACTGATTGGGAACCAGCTCAAGCTCCAACACGAGGTTGGTGCGGGTGCCGTCTTCGGAAACCATGGAGGGCACGATCATCGGGTCGGCAAGAACAATCTCTTTCGTTGCCTGCAGCGCCTCGGCCGTCATGGGAAGGTCTTGAACGGCGGGGCGAAGGCTGAGTTCATCATGTTCGCTCCGAATACTCTCGTAGTTACTGAGACTAACCACTCTCTCGACGGTTGGCGCCGTTTCCAGGAAGTCGGTGATGCGCTGAATGGAAGCGAAGCTCTCGTTGGTGAAAACCGTACCTTCGTCCACCTCAAGCATGATGAGCATGAACTCATCGTTTCCGAACACCTCCTGAAGTTTCCCGTAGGCGACTAAAGAAGGGTCGCTCTCCAGAAACCAAGTTTCGTAGGAAGCATCGTGCTCGATGAAGATTGCAGGGTAGAGGCCACCCAGAAGCAAAAGCCCGGTGAGAAGAAGAATCGGAATCCGATGGCGAACGGAAACGCGAGCACACCATGCCCCAGCACGCTGGTTGAAGGACAGGCGTTCGTTCATGAGAATTAAGCTGGGGCTTCCTGGGGAGTGGTGTCCTCAGACGCTTCTCCATCCCCGGTGTCTTCAGAAACCATATTGGGATCTTTCGAACCCTCGAAGGCCTCGGCGATCATTTTCTCGAGGGCCTCTCGTTCCTTTTCGGAGCGAACCGAATAGAGCGGCGCTTGCTCCGTGGCCTTCTTCTCGAACACTCGGGCGCCCGCCAGTCGAAGATCGTCGTGAATGGCGGGGTCGGCGGTCAGGCTTCGGCCAGCTAGAACCTTGGCGGAAATCAAGGATTGAGCCCCAAGCCCCATGGTAAAGACCGGCTTATGGGGTGTTTCGAAGCATTCTCGGAGGATTTGCAGGGAATCTTCGTGAACCCGCAGAGCCAGGGGAGCCATCCCCCCAGTGAGAAGAACGCCATCGAACAAATCGAGGGTGACGTCTTTGGTCTTTAGCTCAGCCGCGAGCGTACCCCCTTCTAAACCGGTGAGGGTTTCCTTCTTTGGGCTGGCTACCGTACAGGTTACCCCCGCTTCTTTCAGGGATTCGAGGAGAGGTAGTAATTCCTGATCCGCAAATCCGTTGGCCGTAAGCACGAGCAGTTTCTTTTCCATGAGTTTCCTTTTTGTACGGTGAAGAGGAATGATGAACTAAACTGGCGGTGGCTCAACATTCATTTCTTCGATTTGACCTATAGGGTGGATAATCCTACCCATAGGGCGAGGCCGCGGCCAGTGATAAGGCATCTTCTTGACCCCATGAGGCCATCCTGGCAACCTGTTCGTCTAAGGAGATTACCAATGCCGAAAGCACCATCGTCCCCCAAGCCTAAAATCCTCATGAAGAAAAACGGCCCCGTGAGTCGTTCCGAACTCGTGAGTATCCGTCGCGATATTCACCAGCACCCCGAGCTGGGCTTCGAGGAAAACCGAACCTCCGAGCTGGTCAAGCTTCACCTCAAAGAGTTCGGCCTCAAGCCGAAATCGGTTGCAGGCACCGGCGTCAGCAGCGTCTTTGGTAAGAACAATGGACCAACTCTCATGCTGCGATGTGATTTGGATGCCTTGCCCATTCATGAAGAAAACACCTTTGGCCACAAGAGCAAGCATGACGGTGTCATGCACGCCTGCGGTCACGACCTCCACACCGCTATCCTCTTAGGAACCGCAAAGTCCCTTTCCCAAGACATGCCGAGCAAGGGCCGCGTGAAACTCAACTTTCAGCCCGCCGAGGAAGGCCTGAACGGGGCCGATGCCATGATCAAAGGTGGCATCATGGACGCGCCCAAAGTCGATGCCGTCCTTGGGTACCACATTTGGCAACAGCTTCCGGTGGGCAAAATTGGTGTGGTCACCGGTCCGGCCATGGCGGCGGTGGATCGCTTTGAGGTCAAGATTTCGGGGAAGGGCGGACACGCGGCCATGCCCAACCGCTCCGTGGACCCGGTTGTGGTCGCTGCCCAGATCGTCACCGCCCTTCAAACCATTGTGTCTCGAAATTTGAATCCGCTAGATACGGGCGTCGTCACGGTGGGAGCTATTCATGGCGGCAGCGCCTTCAACATCATTCCGCCTTTTGTCACCATGGAAGGAACCGTGCGCACCTTTTCGAAGGAAGCGGGCAAGACGATTCCAAAACGGTTCAAAGAGATTGTGAACGGCGTTTGCAAAGCCATGAATGCCAAAGCCGAGATCAACTACATCCGGGAGCACAGCGCGGTGGTGAACGACGCCAAGATGGCCAGCTTCATGCGCGACGTGGCTCGGGATTTGTTTGGGGCCCGGAACGTGCTCGAGTGCGAACCTTCCATGGGCGGCGAAGATCACTCCGCCTATCAGGAGCTTGTGCCCGGCTGTTATGTGTTTGTGGGAGCGGGGCCAACCAAAGGCGAAGTGTTCCCCCATCATCACCCGCGATTCAACCCGGACGAAGGCGTGCTTGAAGTGGGGGCAGAACTCATGTCCGAGGCAGCCCGACGATGGCTCGCGCAAAACTAAATCCTTTGAGGTTCTCGCTCGCCCTCTCGGTTCTGCTCGCGGTTTTGGTGCCCTTTGGTTCTTTGGCACAACCTCCCGATCCGCTTCCCATCCGCATGTGGGGTTCCTTTGGTAGCGGCTCGGGCCAGTTCAATGAGCCTCAAGATATCGATGTCGACGATAAGGGAAACGTGTTTGTTGTCGATCGTGGCAATCATCGGGTGCAGAAGTTCGACACCAACGGCAACTTCGTGGTGAGTTTTGGGGGCTTCGGCACCGGGAACGGACAATTCAATCAACCCACTGGGGTTACCCTTCATCCCAACGGCAATGTCTATGTGGTCGATTCCGGCAATGATCGGGTGCAAGCGTTTACCTTGGGAGGCGTGTACCTCTTTGAGTGGGGCGACACAGGAACCGGGGACGGGCAGTTTCGGACGCCTTGGGGTGTAGGGATTGATAGCAACGGCAACGTGTACGTGTCCGACACCGTCAACAACCGCATTCAAAAATTCAGCGAGACCGGAGATTTTCTCCTCGCCTGGGGCACCCCCGGCCAAGAAACAGGAGAGCTTCAGTTC
>JABDJR010000274.1 GCA_013003415.1 Candidatus Eiseniibacteriota bacterium
GGACCGCTCAGGGCAGAGTTCAGACTGGGAAGACGCGGTACTCCAAGAAGGTCGATTGCTGGCTCGCTGCGAGCACCCCAACGTGGTGCGCATCTACGGAGCGGAGAAGCGCGATGGTCGCCTCGGCATTTGGATGGAGTTCATTCAAGGAACGAGTCTTCAAAGTTTATTGAATGAGCGCGGCAAGCTTTCCTGGGAAGAGGTTGCCGATATGGGTCGGGACCTCGCTTCCGCTCTACAAACCGTTCATGACGCCAATGTGGTTCACCGGGATGTCAAAGCCGAAAACGTCATGCGTGACGTGAACGGGCGCATTGTTCTCATGGACTTCGGGGCCGGTAAAGGGCGCGCCTTGCCTCAAACATCGGGGCAAGCAACGGGGACGGCTCTTTACATGGCTCCCGAAGTCTTTGAGGGCGTGGCTGCAACCCCCCAGTCGGATATCTATGCCCTAGGCGTACTTTTGTATCATCTGCTTACCGGCGAGTATCCCGTTCAAGCCTCTTCGATCACCGAACTCATTCAGTCTCACAAAAAGGGAGAGGCAAAGAATCTCAGAGATGCACTTGGGGCGGATCATCCCTTGGCCCAAATCGTGGACACGGCGCTTCATGTGGAAAGAACTTCGCGTCACACGAGCGCGGCTTCCATGGGGGAGGCTCTCGACAAACTCACTGCGCCCACCGCGAAACCGGTGGCCGCGACGGTTACCAGACGGAACGCACAGGCATTCCTAGTTCCAGTGATGGTGGCTTTGATTGCGGCCATTGCCGGCATGATGTGGCTCAACTCGCAAACCCCACTCCAGGGGGAGGTCGATTTCGTGGCCGTCAACAATGACGGCGTGCAAAGGGCGCTCATCGCGGGAGATCAAATCACCTATAGCGACTTGCTTCAGATGCAGGTGAAGCTCAACCACGAAGCCTATCTCTACGTTCTCAACATGGATGAGGCCGGAAGTTCTACGGTGATCTTTCCCATGCCCGGGGGCGACCTAACGAATCCGCTCCCCGCGAAAGGCGTGATGCTGCCGGGACCGGTTGATGGGGTAGAGAAGTCGTGGACCATGAACTCCACGCGAGGGACCGAAAGCTTCATCATCGTGGCGAGTAAAGAGCCCTTGAACCAATTTGAAACGCAGCTCACAGCCATGGCGTCCATCGACATTGGCTCGGGAATGCGGGTTACCCCCGCCGACGGGGAGGTGCTTCTCGCCATGGTGGAACCTCTACGCGGTATTCTGGAACACGGAGACCAGTCACGCGGAGTCAGCGGCATTACCACCGCGCGCGATGTTCAGGCAGACGCCAATGCCAAGCCCCGCGAATTGTTGCTAGACTTAGTCCGTTCCTTTGCCGACGAGGGGGAGAAGAACGGCTCGGTCTGGATGCAGGAAGTCAGTCTGACGAATCCTGGTCAGTAAGCCTGTGCTCGCCCTCCAACCGGGGGCGAGATGGGTCATCTTCACGCGCACAACCGATCAAAGCAGTGCCTCAAGCAAATCCTGCAATGTATTGCAGTAATTGCGGTAATGGGTTCTGCTTTATGTGTGGCGGCAACGGCTCAGGAGCTTCCCGATCTCAAATTAGCCTTGAGCGAATCCTCTCCGGAGGTTCTGGCTAACCAAGTTCAATCCTGGCTTGCCGTCGTCGAGGCTCGGAGCGAACCGGCTCCGAGCAAAGGGGCCACCCTCGATTCCCTCGCCGTGATTCTCCTGGAGGGAGAGCAGGCGACTCTGGCCAAACCGCTTTGCCTCAGAGCGCTGGCGTATCTTTCCGAAGGCGAACCCTCACTGGCTCTGGCGAACGCCCACGCCAACCACGCCTGGGCCGAGTTCAGTCTGAACGATATGGAAGCCGCCCTCCGTGCCCAAAACATTTCTGTTTCCGTTTTCGATCAGGTGGTTTCCGGCTACAACTCCGATTTTGAGGCGGCAAGCTACACCCAGGGATACTTTGCCTACACGCTTGGCCAATACCCCCTGGCCGATCAGGCCTGGTCCCGTGGTCTTGGGCTACTGCGCCAGGCACCCGAAGCCGACGTGCAAAGTGAGATTACCTACCTCACCAACATCGCAGAGGCCCAGCGACTCGATGGCCGTTTCGATGCGACAGAGTCCACACTTCTGGAAGCGATTGGAGTGTCTGAGGCGAACCTCCCGGCCGACTTTTCTCGCGCCGTGTTACTCAACAACATCGGCGTTCTCTATTGGAACCAGAATCGCTTTGACGATGCCGAACGCAGTTTTAAGGAAGCTTTGCGACTCACCGAAGCGGATCCGGAAGCACCGCCCACGCGCGTTGCAACCGCCTACCTCAACCTGGGCGTTCTGTTTAAATCCCAAGCGAGCTACAAAGATGCCGAACCGCTTTTGCAGCGCGCTGCCGAACTTGCACGCGCCACTTACCCTCAAGATGATCCCGACTATGTGATGTTCCTCCTCGAACCGGGGAAGCTCTTAGCGGACACCCATCGCTTCGACGAGGCCAACAAGCTTTGGGAAGAAGCTTTGTCGGTGCTCTCAAAACTAGAGACACCCCACGCCATTCAAGAGGCTCAGGTCAAGCACGACGCGGCGAGGGGCTATCTTGAGGTAGGAAACATGAATCGGGCCCGCGAACTCGCGCGCGACGCCTTGGACATGCGATCGCAGGTCTTCGATGACATGCATCCCGATCGAGGTCGCACCTTGGGTCTCCTTGGAAAGATTGCTCTGCTCGACAACCCTCCCAAGCTCGATGAAGCAAAAGATCACTTGGAAGAGGCCATTGAAATCCTAGAGGCGTCCAATTACGCCCAGGACGATTTGGCGGAAGCCCATGCCCAGCGCGCTCGCGTGGCTCGGGCCGGCGGGGATCTGAAGAAGGCTCGAGCCCATCTTGAGTCGGCCTTGAGCTTGGTTGAAGTGCTTCGCCCTCAGCTGGGGGGTAGCGATCTTACACGGGCGGAGTTTTTGACGCGCTTTGTGGGCTATTACTCGGACATGATCGATCTCCTGCTCCGCGAGGGTTCCGTTTCCGAGGCCATGGCATTTGTCGAGCGCAGTCGCGCCCGTGTGCTTCAGGATCAGCTGGCTGCAAGCGGTTTGGATCTACGTGAAGGCATTGAACCTAAGGTGTTGCAACCGTTAGAGAAAGCAGAAATGGATGCGGAGTTTCGAGTCAACGAAATCCAACGCGCCATGACCGAGCGCCGTCGTCATTGGTCCGGAGAAGATCTGAAGGAACTCCGCTTAATGGAAAGAGACTTGGAGGTCGCCCTCGGGGATCTGAAGAGGGCCACGGAGGAAATTAAGCTTCAGAGCCCGGGGTGGCAGAAGCTTCTCAAGGACAAACGGCGCTCCCTCTCGCTCCAAGAAGTGCAGAGGCAGCTCATTGGATCAGATGAGATGGCCTTGCTCTACCACATTGGTCCCGACCGCAGTTTCTTGTTCACCTTGCACGCAACCGGAGATCCGCAAGCTCACCCACTCAAGATTCCGGCAACTTGGGCCGACCGCCTTGGGATCGAACCCGGACCTCTAACCGAACCTCTCCTTACGGAACTGCTTCTTGGGGATCTGCACTTTGGCGAGGGCGAAAGCCTGGTTGGAACCATGGCGAAGCTTCGCGGCGTTTCTGGGATCGCCGATGCAGGGCAAGGCCGGGTGCTTTTAAAGGGGTCGGTAGAAGAACGCCTCCAAGCCTTGCTAAGGATTCTGGTTCCAAATTCGGTTTGGGAAACCCTGGTAGATCGCCGTGAAGTGCTTGTCATTCCCGACGGCGCCCTTCACTTGCTTCCCTTCGAGGCGTTGCTCTTGGAGAAACAGGATTCTAAGAAAGTCTATTGGCTCGACGTCGGCCCTGTCGTTCGCTATGGACATTCCCTGACCACCCTTCTGGAGATTGCAGAGCAGAAAGCGGAATCCAAAAGCCAGAACATTGTTTCGATTAGCGACCCGCTCTTCGGAGGCGGCAAGGATGGGGAAGAGGTTGCCCGTGGGGGACTCACGCGACAACCTCAGGAGTGGTTCCAGCTACCGAGATTGCCGGCCACTGCCGAGGAGAGTCGTGCCTTGGTTGCGGCCTTCGGTGAAGATAACGTTTCGGTTTTCTCCGAGCTTGCCGCAACCGAGACGCAGTTTAAGGCCCATGTCCAAGATGCTCGCATTCTCCACTTGGCGACTCACGGAATAGTCGATGCCGAACGGAACGATCTCATGGCGGCCTTGGTGTTCACGCCACCTTCCCCCTTAGCTCAGACCGCCGACGATGGGTTCTTGTTTCTATACGAGATTTACCGTTTGCCGCTGAACTGCGACCTGGCGGTTCTCTCGGCCTGTGAAACAAAGTTGGGACGCCGGATTCAAGGGGAGGGGGTTTTTGCTCTCTCACGCGGTTTTTTAGCGGCGGGGGCTCGTCGCACCATCGCAAGTTTGTGGCCGGTTTCGGACAACTCGACCGCAGCCCTCATGGGAGGTTTTTTCGAGCGCATTGCCGAAGAGTCCGAGCATCGATCCTATGCTGAAGCTCTCCGCGACGCTAAGCGCGAGGTTCGAAACGACCCCCGGTGGCAGAGCCCCTTCTACTGGGCACCCTTTGTGGCCACCGGACTTCGCTGACCTTGAGAGTCCCCGAGCTTCCAGCTCCCGGGGTAAGGGGCTTTACGGCAATGGTAGAATTAAGATCTCGTGGGCGTTCAATAGCCCCCACCTCCGCGTTAGGTATGGGAGGGCCACCGTCGGCTCTCTTTCTGTAGGAGCGCATCCATGTTTAGCCCACAAAGCCCGTCTCAAAGCACCTTAAGCCAGTCTGCTAAAGCACTGTGTTTTTTTGCCTTAACCATGGTGATGGGCTTGGTGGATCTGGGGTCGGCCCAGGCCGCTCCTAAAATTGGGGACAAGCAAATCGACCGACCCTCGGCCTGGACCACCTGGTGGTGTCATCAGGGGAACATTCCCTTCGTGGCAAACGGTCCTGATCTAACCGTCGTTTTTCAGGCCGAGAAATATCTACCCAACGACACCGGATTCGCCGGTCAGCGCCTCGACAATGTGGCTATCGTGAAGAAGACCGTTTTCGACGCCCATCAAGTCACGGCGGTGGCGGGCTGCGGCCAGTGCAACATTACCCAGGGTGGGCCTTCCAGTCTCGATCTCCCCAATGTCAGTCTTAGCGAATTCCTGTTTCTCGACCAGTTTCATAGCGCGGTCGATCCGGCTTGGACCTTAGGGACCGATGCCGCGTTTGCCGACACGGGCCAGAGTGGTCCTTTTTCCGCTCCCAATGAGTTCAACATTGCGAACTGCGACGAAACGGGTGGGTGTCTCATCTTTGGAGAGCCGGGTGATCCCATTGGTATTTCTGACGCCTCCTTCTCCATATCCAATCTCGAAGAGGGGGTCGAGTACGTACTTAGTTTTTGGTGGCGATCCCTCAACGACATCCCCCAAGAAACCCCGCTCCTCTTCGTGGACCTCTTCGGAACCACCCACTGGGCCGATCAGACGCCGGGGTATCTTGCCTCGACGATCTATGGGGTTGGGGTTTCCTTTGGCGACCACGATGGCAATGGAACGCAAGATTTGCACATTACCCAGACGAACTTTGCCAACCAACTCCTAGAGAATGTGCTCACCAACTTCAACGACGTCACCACCGGAGACGTTGCCAACCCGGGCCCCGGAACCATGGCCTTGTGGGCTGATTTTCTGGGCAATGAACTACCCGACCTCTATCTTTTCAACGACGGCGGTCCGAACTTGCTCCTTCAGAACACGGGAGGGGCGATTCTTGTCGACGTTACGCCAAGCCCGCTGGACGACGCCGACCCGGCCACCGGCGGCGCGGTGGCTGACTTCGATAACGACGGAGACTTGGACATTTACCTCTGCAAGGATGGCTCCAACCGTTTGATGCGAAATGATGGTCCGGGGACCTGGGTCGACGCGGCCACGCTTGATGCTCGAAACCCCAATGTGACCCGGGCCGCCCAGTTTGCAGATTACGATTTAGATGGTGATCAAGATCTGTTTCTTGCCAACGACGGAGCCGCGAACAGCCTGCTTGAGAATATTGCTGGGGGTTACTTCGATGTGACACCGGCCAGTATCGGAGCCAACACGGATGCCAGTTTCGATGTCGCTTGGGGGGACTACGATAACGACGGCGACCCCGATATCTATGTCTCCAACATGTCGGGTTCCAATCAACTTTTTCGAAACGATCTCGGAGGGGTCTTTACCGATGTAACCACATCTCCGATTGATGGTTCTTACGAAACTGATGCAGCTGAGTGGTTCGATGCCGACAACGATGGCGATCTCGATCTGTACGT
>JABDJR010000281.1 GCA_013003415.1 Candidatus Eiseniibacteriota bacterium
GTGTCTATCTAGGAGACGGAACCGACTGCGCCACGGTGGATTGCTCTTTACAGTGTGTACGCCCACCACGCGGTCTCACCGCCTGGTGGCCTCTCGATGACGCAACCAGTGGCGTGACACCCAACCTGGCCGCTCCTTCTGCGGGGGGAACCCTTCTGGGTTCGCCCACCAATGTGCCGGGCTCCTATGTCACCGGTTCGTATATGTTCGATGGCGTAGATGACAATGCCCTAGTGTCTGACGACCCTAGCGTGGATTTGGGAACTTCCGATTTCTCAATCGATTTCTGGATCAAGACGACCGACGGGCAAGGTTTGAATGCCATTTTGGATAAACGATCGGCCCAGCCTTTGCGCGGGTACCGCATGTTCTTACAGGACGGCTATCCCGGATTGAGCATGTCTGATGGATCCGTAGGAAGTTATGTTCTCAGTGCGGCCAACGGTGGCCCCGCAGCTTATGTCGCCGACGGCAACTGGCATTTCGTGGTAGTTACTGTCGATCGCAACAACGTCAACGGCGTTCAATTCTGGGTAGACGGTATCCCGGTAGGCACAACGTTCAACCCTACCGCGGAGAGCGGCAGTCTCGACAATAACGCCGACCTCGTGATTGGTCAGAACTACACCATTATCAGCACGGGAGGTTTCTTCACCGGAAACCTGGACGAGTTAGAAATTTTCCGCCGCGTGATTTCGCCTCAAGACATCAGCGACATTCATCGGGCCGGAACTGCGGGTAAGTGTCGCGAAGCCTGTTACGCCAGCCAAAAAGTGGTGTGTTGTGATGGGGAAGGTTCGGGCGCTATTACCATCTGCAACTATGATGTGGTGCC
Source organism: Candidatus Eiseniibacteriota bacterium (assembly GCA_013003415.1). GTDB lineage: Bacteria > Eisenbacteria > RBG-16-71-46 > JABDJR01 > JABDJR01 > JABDJR01. The sequence goes on from JABDJR010000281.1 coordinate 836, forward strand.
GCATCTCTACAGCTATGGCCTGTCCCCGTTGACCGGTCCCGGTTGCCCGGGCCTAGGCGTGACGTCTTTCGCACCGAATGGCGGTACGGTCACGGTAGGACCGGGTGAGTGCCTCACCATTCCCATCGAAATGATGTGTCCTACCGATGTGCCCATCGGCACACAGTCTTGCTTTGAAGCCTTCATTTACAACCACGACACGGGAGCCAACTTCGGTTGCACCGGTTCGGTTAGAAAACCTGCCTGGTGGTGTATCAAGTGGGATGTGGCGAGCCAACCTCTTAAGGGATTGCTTCCCATTACGGCCCAAAACACCGTCGCGGTGAACTTGTTCATCAAACACATTCCGGTGCTGAATCCTGCTCCCGTCGACTTTGATTATGAAATCTGGCCCATGGAAAATGACGGTACTACGCCTAGTGGCGGGATTAGCCTAGACGGCTTGCCCCCGGGAGAACCCATCGTGCGAACGGTGAAGATCCCACCCGAAGGGATTGACCTACCGCTAAACGTTCGGGTCGAGGCTGTACAGCCGGTGAGTTTCCAGAAAATGGTGCTCATGGGTGACGAGGATATGGATGGCAAGTTAGAGCCGCTAGCTGAGTTTGGAGTGGTATCGAACGATGGTTCAACTACGGGAATTGACGACCGCGAGGAACCGGGAGACGGCACCACGCTCCGTCCTTTCTTGGCGCTACCGAACCCATTCAGTGCCAGCGGGAAGATCAGTTTCAAGCTTACGGGTGAGAAACAGCCGGTCAGCTTGCAGCTGTTCGACTTACGCGGACGTGAAATCAAACGATTCTTCCGCAAGCGGTTGTTAGAGCCTGGAGTCCACGACATTTACTGGAAGCGTGACAATGGGTACGGTGTCCCCCTCCCAAGCGGTGTGTACTTCCTGCGCTTGAGCACGGAAGACTTTGAGGACAAAGTTAAGGTCGTGATTATGCGTTAGATCTGACCGCTTTATCGGGAAAGACCGAGCGAACGATCGCCGGGGATGCTCTAGGGTTTAGTTGCGTCACCCAAGGCCTTAAAGTCTTCGCGCTCGTGAAGGGAATTGAAGATTGGTCGCATCATCAGGTTCTTTGCCGAGACTTCTTGCGTGACCCGAAGGCGCTCCTTGAGCGTGCGCACAGCGGCGGCAGGATCCCCGTTCATAACGTAGACCTCAGCAAGCACCAGCTGGGCCCTGCAACGGCTAAGGAGGTCTCTTTGGAGCCGGGGTGTTGCCAGAGCCCGTTCTATCTGGAGACGAACGTCTTGGGGTTGGCCGGAAATCGCATGAGCCATGGCCAAGTGGATCAGGTTGACCCAATCATCCGCCTCGCCGAGCTTGGGGATAGCCATGGCTGCCAGACGCTGGCTCTCTGCGTGGTTCCCTTTGAGCCAATAGAGTCTGGCGAGTTTCACTAGTTGGGATGCGCGCTGAGAGTCGTCCGTGCTGGAATCGACAAGAGTTTGTCGATGGCCGATGGCACCTTCAAGATCACCTTCCATCTCAAGGAGTTCCGACCAGTCTTCCCGAATCCGGAATGACTCGGGTGCCTGACTTAGGAACTCGCGCATTGGGCGCGTGTCGCCTGTCGACGTCAGAATGTGGCTTGCCCGGTACTCTCGGGCATTTGCGCTTGGCTTGATCGCGATCGAACGATCGAGGTATTCCAGAACAAGCGCGTAGTTCCCTCGACAGCGTTCGACCACCGCGAGTTCTCCTAAGATGGTGAGATTACGGGGGTCGAAGGACAAGGCGACTTCGAGGAGCGCGGCTGCTTCGTCGAACTTTGCCTGACGTTTTTTTATGGTGCCTGTCCACGATAGGATCTCCGCATTCCGGGGGGCCAGGCGACGAGCTACTCCCAGGGCAAGTAGGGCAGATTCATAGTCAAGACTGCTTCGATAGTGATAGAGCCCCATCGCGAGGTGGCCCTTGGCAAGGTTGGGATTAAGATCTATTGCGTGGAGAGCATCGATTCGAGCCTGTTCAGCATACTGGAGCTCATTCGTCCTCAACACGTAATATAGGGCTGATCTCGCCTGAGACAGACTCGCAAATCCGAGAGCGAATTCAGGATCGAGGGCTACCGCCTCCTCCAGGAACCCGATGCCCGTTCGCAGGTCGTCCGCAGTCGGTCCCAGCCCCCACTCGAGGTAGGCCGCAGCCCTCAGGTAAAGATCGTAGGCCTGT
>JABDJR010000285.1 GCA_013003415.1 Candidatus Eiseniibacteriota bacterium
TCGTATGGCCCCCCGTTTCCAATAGGACTGCCCGGAGGTAAGGGCGCCGGATTCTTCAAGTCTCCGCTGGTTGTAACTTCTCGGGAAAGAAATCTCTGAATGTCGCCGGCCAAACTCAGCTCCTGACTACTCTCGCCCATGCGCGAGAGCACCACCTCAAGGGCGGCCTCGATTTCGGCGCGCAGATGAGGAGCGAGATTTTCTTGACCCGCAACTTCGATCATGCGATCGATGGTTGCGCGCCGTATAACGTTTTGAACCGCTCGCTCTCGCCCGCCAGATCCGCGCGCGGTCATGACCTGGCCGATGAGTTCATCGAGAACTTCTCGAACCGACGGCATGCGTGAGTCTCGTCGATGAAAGTCATACACGCGCCCCAGGCGGGCCCGATCCAACAGCAAACCCACCACCTGATCGGTTGCCGTTCCGGCCGCACCCAGAGCGTCGAAAGCGGGGCTCGTAGAAGAAGCAAACATCTCGCGATTTCGGTAGGAGCCAAAGGGGCGGGGAACGAGAACTTCCAAAATCTTCTCGGGAATGTCGAGAACCCGAGGCGAGAGCAAGCCGGTCACCGCCGCTAGAGCCTCCCGCTGGCGGTCCGCGCTCACCATACGCGTGGTCCACTGACCGTCTCCGCGATGGGCGTAGTTATACTCCATGCCACCGACCACTTTCGCCGCCGCTTGAACCTGGAATCGGTGGAGGAAGTAGAGCGGGGCAAAGGTCTCTTCAAGTTCAGCTAGGGGTCGACCGGTTTGCACATTCTGGATGCCGAAATTCGCGATGCCGCGAGCGCGCACTTCCATGATCGCTCGGAGCTCTTCGACAGGGTCAGCCCCGTTATCCCACAGGTTTCCTCGAGGGTCAGAGTTCCGGGTTGAGCGAGCGTCGGAATCGGCGACGAAAAGATGATTTTCTAGCGCTTCGTCCACAATCGCAGACAAAGCCTGTTCCTCATCTACACCTGGGGGGAATTGGGTATAGGCATAACGCACGCACAATTTGTCCCAGGTTCCAATTCCAACACCATAAGCTTTAGAAAAATCAAGCGCCCCATTCTGACCCACCGAAACTAAGGGCGCGGGATAGTCCATGACCGAAGCTCGATCATCGTAGGTGGAGGCGGCAAAGTTGTGCGCCATTCCCAGGGAATGCCCCACTTCGTGAGCCGACAGCTGACGAATGCGAGCCAGAGCAATCTGGACGGGATCGTTCGGGGAACCGGAACCGGAGGCGTCCGCTCCCGCAAGCGCTTCAAAGATTCGCCGATCTTGGCGCACGCGCAAGGATCCTAAGTTCACGTGACCTTTGATCATTTCTCCGGTGCGCGGATCGGAAACTCCGCCTCCGTAGGACCAACCCCGGGTCGAGCGGTGCACCCACTGAATCACGTTGTACCGCGCATCGAGCGGGTTGACGCCCTCAGGAAGAACTTCAACTCGGTAGGCGTCCTCAAAGCCGGCCGCCTCAAAGGCCTCTGCCCACCAAGCTGCGCCATCTACCAGAGCGGAACGAATGGGCTCAGGCGCTCCTCGATCCACGTAGAAGACGATGGGTTCCCTCGCGGGCGAACGCTCGGCGGTGGGATCGACTTTTTCCAACCGGTAGCGAACCACCCACTTTTTCTCTAAGGAAGACGCAATAGGAACCGCGTAGTCCATGTAAGATTCCGCAAAGACACCAATGCGCGCATCGAAACGACGGGGACGATAACCATCGTCGGGTAGCTTTAAAAAACCGTAGTGAGCACGAACCGTCACCGCTTCGGGTGTTGGCGTTGTGGAACGAACATGACCACCCGGTTTGTCGCCCGTGAAGGTCAGGGTCGATTCGAAAACAACGTTTTCGGGAAAGGCCAAGCATCCACCCAGTTCCACCGCGCTACGATCGCGATTCAAAGAAAAGCTTCCTTGGTTCGTGTAGCTCAGAGTCGACACAACCCCGTGACCGTCACGAAGCAAGAATGAAGTAAAGTCGACAAGCGACGCGCCATCCGGGTCGACGGCGGCAACTTCCGCCCCCCACAACACAGAGGTCGCGAAAGATTGCTGCACGGCTTTCCGTTCATCAGGGTTGTTGGATTCGGCTCGGTACATGAGATTGGGTGCTTCCAACAAAACTCGCGGACCGATGCGGCGGAAGTGCAGAATCTGACCCGAAGAGACCTGCCCCCGATCGAGCCCAACCGGGTTCGAGCCCAGGCCCTGAATGAGACCGTGAACGTAGAGAACTTCGCGACACAAGTCCCTCTCGCCCTCCGGCGCGGGCAGCCGAAGCCAAATCTTGCCCGCCTCTTCATCGACGTAGAAATTCAGAAAGCCGGAGAGAAGCCCCATGCCCTCTGTTTTCGCCGCAATAGTGGGCAACCCATCATCCTCTTGCGCATTCGCGGGTAGCGAAAACGAAACCAGAACGAAGAGCAGCAAACCTGTAGCAACCAGCCAACGACGACAAAGCGGTACGCAGCCTCGAACCATATTTACTCTCCCGAGTTGTTGTCGAGCAACGCCTCAATGCGTTCTGAAATGTCGGTGTAGTGCATTTGAGTCATGCGGTCGGTGGTGATTCCCGCCGCGGAAAGCGTTTCTTCTTGAAGATCCCGGAGTTGGCCGCGCACAACCGCCCGAATGTCCGACTGGCTAATGTCCACCGGATCGTGCCAGCGGAAGTTCGAGCGCCCAGGAGTGGCTGGGTCGTTTTGCATGAGGTACTCCAGACGCTCCAAATAAACACGCTGAAGATTGCGACCGTAGGTATCCACGGCCCGGGAGCTACCCAAGCTCCCGAATATACCTTCCTTCAAGTCATCCATGAAATTGATCAAGGTATAGGCGCCTCGTCCATGAATGGCTTCGGTTTCAATCAGGCGCTGCATGCGTCCGGGGTTCAAAAGCCAGCCAACTACCCTTTCCTGGAAGCGACGAACGCGATCCACCGCCCCCGCGTGCTCAATGCGGCGCAGGGTTTCAGGGTCATTGAGCCATGTGGGGCTGGTCAAAACTTCGCGACGGAGAAACTCCATGGACTCGCGTTGCTTCGCTGCAGGCACGGGCTCATACACCCAGCCCTCTTGGTCCGAGGCTTTCAAGTTCTCGTACATGCCACCAATGTTCGTCACCACATGACCGACGTAGCGAGCAAACATGCCCACCATGTCGTTGTAGAGCTCGGCGAGGTCGCCATAGTCTTCGCCATCTTTAGCCGTCCAGGCCGGGAGCTGGGGCGCGACTTTTTTGAGGTTTTGCACTCCCATGGTGCTCGCTAGCACCGGGTCGTCTCCCATATCTTCGG
>JABDJR010000289.1 GCA_013003415.1 Candidatus Eiseniibacteriota bacterium
GGCGGTAACAATAATACGGCATCCCAAATTTACGCCACGGTGGGCGGGGGACAGGGCAATCAAGCCACCGACGACTTCACGACCGTAGCCGGCGGGAAATCCAACAAAGCAGGAACAAACTTTGCCTTCGTTGGAGGTGGCGAGAACAACGAGGCGATCGCCATCTACACCACTGTCAGCGGAGGCGAACTCAACTTCGCCCGTGTCCCTCATACGACGATCGGCGGCGGAAAAGATAACGATGCCCGGGCATCTTTCTCCACGATCAGCGGAGGCGAGAGCAATCAAACCTCCGGTGTGCACGCTACCGTCCCCGGCGGTCAGGCTAATATTGCCTCAGGAGACTATTCCTTCGCCGCCGGACGCAACTCCATCGTAACCGCCATCGCTCCCGGATCATTCGTCTGGTCCGACGCAAGCTCTTCTATAGGGTTCACGGCCAACAGTTCGAATCTTTTCTTGATCCGAGCTACGGGCGGTGTCGGGATCGGTACGGAAAACCCGAGCGCAGATCTTCATGTTGCTGGTGACATTATTGCCGACGGAACCATCACCAAACCTTCCGGAGTGACCCTTGCCGACCACCCCTTAAATCCCGAAACCCAGTTCTTGGTGCATCAGGAAGTCTCCAGCTCGCAAATGTTGAACGTCTACAACGGAAACGCGGTGTTGGACGGTAGCGGTCGTGCATGGGTCGAGCTGCCGGAGTGGTTCGAAGCCTACAACAAAGATTTCCGTTACCAGCTCACCTGCATTGGCGGTCACGCACCTGTATTTGTGGCGAGCGAAGTTTCCGGCAACCGGTTTCAGATTGCGGGTGGGAAGTCAGGAATGAAGGTGTCCTGGGAAATCACCGGCGTGCGTAACGACGCCTATGCAAAGACGTCGACACGAGAAGTCACTCCTTACAAGACTCCGGAGCAGGTTGGGCGCTACGTCACGCCTGAGGCCTTTGGTGCCCCGGCGTCCTCCGCCCTGTCCGCCTCAAGTGGGAACGAGTAGATGCGGACCCCTTCGACTCTCTGCACCTTCGTCCTGACGGTTTGCGCGGCGATCGGCGTCCTGGCTACGGGACCTCAAGCCGTAGCTCAAACGTCCCTTAATGGCGGCGGTGGGGCTAGCTCCACGGAAACCGGCTCTGCCCTGGTTTCCTTTGGACAAACCTTGACCGGGAGTTCCTCGCAGACGGCGATGTCCGTTGATTCCGGCCTCTGGCCGAGCTTGGTTGAGTCTGGAGTCACTCCGGTGCGGCTCCTTGCCTTTCAGGCTGACTGGGTTGATGAGGGCCTTCGGCTTCATTGGGAAGTTGCGGGAGACGCATCCGACTTTGCCGGCTTTTACGTTTACCGAGAACTCTTTGGCGAGCGTGAACGAGTCAGCGATGAGCTGATTCTTTCGCAGCATGTTTTTGAGTTTGTTGATGAAGACCCGCCGGTGGGGGAAGTCTCCTACTGGCTCGCCGAAATGAGTCGTAGCGGCTCGCTCTTTTGGCACGGACCTCTGACTTTAGAGCTAGACGCCAAAGTGCAGCCCATCTTGGCTCTTGCCCAGAGTGTGCCCAACCCCTTCTTCCACAGCACGCGTATCAGTTTTCAGATTCCGGAAGAGAGCTTTGTAAGACTTCGGGTCTTCGATCTTTCCGGCCGGGTGATCCGCACGCTCCAGGAAGACTCTCTTCCCGCGGGATCTTTTGAAGCGACCTGGAACGGGGAGAACCGCTACGGACAGCGCGTTTCATCGGGCATGTACTTTTACAGGCTGGAAACTTCGCAGGGCAACATTACTCGAAAGTTGCTACTGAGTTCTTAATCCCCCACGCATCTTGGAACATCAAACTCTACGACGCCTCTTGGTCACCTGCTATAAAAAGCCGCCGATTCCCATAAGAAATCGACGGCTTCTCTAGAAGAGTAGGTCTCTTAGTTGGATCGATATCCGATCGATCCGCAGCCGTCGGACCACGTCTTGCCTTTTCGAGGGGTAAAGGTGTGCGTGATTCCCGTAGCAGAATCGTAGAACGATACCGAGTTGCTCAAGGATCCGCAGACTAGATCAGAGTCGGAGAAAGACGAACCCGAACAGCTCACCGTGAAGGTGAGTTCATAGACCGTGTCGCCAGCAGGGCAAACGGTTGTGGGGATATCATTATAGACCTGCACATCGTACGAACCCGAACATGAACGGCTGCTGATCAAACATGGAAGGGCCCAGGCGCTCACCGCAAAAATGGCGACGAGGCAGGAACTTACCAACGCGACTTTTAAGGATTTGAATCGAGACATGGAAATCTCCCTTTCGCACTGCTTTGGTACGCGTGCGACACTTTGGATTAGAGACAGAGGGAGTTTGGGCCGGAACAGGAGGGAGTTGATGCGACCGGAGTCCTTAAATTACTCCAGAGAATAAGTAGAAACAAGCCAATTCTTTTGGTCAGATAAAGATCTTTGAGCCCAGAAAAAATTTTGCACGGAAATGTCCCCAATGCGCACCTTTTTGCAACAGACAACGATCTTCGGGTAAAAGGCTTTGGGTATAGGAACCTGTTTGGTAAAATGGGGTAGCCTTTAAAGAGCACCGTCCCACTGGCTTTCTCCCTCACACGCCCCAGGGTGTGCTGCCCGCCCGAGAAAGAGAGATACATGACACTAGCCAAGCTCCCTCAACGCATTTCTATTCTTGTTACAGCTGGATTGCTCTTAATTGCACTTGGCTGCAGCGATTCAAAGCACTCAGGTTCAACTTCTCCAGTCCAATCCTCGGCTTCGGTCAATGACTTCAACGGATTTCTGGATGGTTCGGTGCCCCTGCAGGACATCATCAACGAAACGGGTATTACCGTGGATGAGTATGACCCCACCGACAACTTCATTGCGTTCAGTTCAACCCTAGATGAAGCTTCGCTTCAGTCGATTGCGGGCTTTGAAGTCGTAGATGAAGACGGGTTTCTCACGGAGCCCTCGGACCTGCTCATTACTTTTTCAAAAGGTTACTTGTCCGAGGCACAGATGCTGGGTCAAACACAACTCACATGTATCGACCTTTCCGCCTCCCACGCCAAAGCCACCGGGAACGGCGTAAGGATCGCGGTGCTCGACACGGGTTTTGAGCTTAACCACCCTCACCTTTTAGGTCACCTTGAGGTTCCCGCACAGCCCTTTGATCCCCAGGCGGGTGCCGTTGGTGACCATCGCGGTCATGGAACACACACGGCGGGGCTCATCGCAACGGTAGCCCCCGCAGCCACCATCCTTCCCATTCGAGTCATGGGTGATGACGGGCTTGGTCTTGAACGCGATCTTCTCAAAGGCCTAAGAATCGCGTCCGAGAACAATGTCGATATTGTGAACCTGAGTTTATCCATGAATCAGCACAGTGAGGCAGTTGAATTCATGATCCAGACCCTCGTCGATGATGGAGTACTCGTGATTGCTGCTGCCGGTAATTACACGGGAACGCCTAGTTCCAAGTACCCAGCCAGGTATCCTATGGTCATCGGTGTCGCCTCGACTTCGAATAACACCTGTAACGCCTTGCTGACTTCGAGTGGTCTGGGGATCGGAATCCAGTTCGCAACCGCAGGCGAAGACGTTCTTAGCGCGAGCTACCCCTTGGGCAACGGCGCGCCTGGAGCGGCGCGAGGTACTGGCACCTCGGTTTCGACCGCTGTGTTCACCGGGGCTGTTGCTCTAAACATGACCGTACGACGTCGAACCGTGGTCCTGGACCCTTACGACTTCACCGCTGAGTTTCAATCGACCGCATTATCCATCGCGCCTTACGGCCAGGTTGAGTGGGGAGCCATTGATTTACTAGCCGCGCTAACTTTGGCCGCTCAATAAATAGGCAGGGACGTCCTAGGCCACAACTAAAAACGGCGCCCAAGAAAACGGATGCGGATGCAGCGCGCGGACATGTTCGCGCGCTGTTTTCGCAGCTTGGGCAGAGCCGGACCCCTCGCACCACGACGGGTAGAAACTTTTTGCGTAGGCACTCGCGGACTGATCGTCGATCTTCCACAGAGCAAGCATCAATTCCGCAGCACCCGCCCCCAAACCCGCAGATAACCAACCGTTCAAGCTAAGACCAGACGCTTCATTCTGAAGCCCCGACTCACAACTCCCAAAGTACATGAGCGCGCCTTTTAAATTCGCGGGGCGCAAGTGTTCGAAACCCAGCCACCCAATCGCTAACTGAATCCCGTTTAAGAGCCATCGGTCCCGATGGTAATTCCCGTGGGAAGCGGCATGCACCACACCGTATCGAGTTTCGCTCTTGTCAAAAGCCTCAATACGACTGGAGACGCGCGTCTTGAATCCGCGTCTCCGCAACAAACTCCCAATGTCGCGTGCTTCTCGACGCGTTCCCGGAGACCCATTGTGGAGCAGGATCGCCGCTGGCGACGTTGAGACCTTCTTTGCTTTCATCACCGCCGGGTGAGGCCAGCGGGATGCCACAAGCCCAGAAGAGCTGCCCTCACTGATGAGGGCCAGCGCCTCTAGAGGAACCTCATGAAGCTCTCCGTCCGGAACAAACACGACGGACTCACTCGTATCAAGTTTGAGCGGTTGTAGCAGTTCGTCTCGAAGAGACTCCAAGGCGGTTAGGGCTTCGGTTTGAGTTTGCTCCAGAAAGTCTTCTCTTCGGTCCTTATCTAGACTCGCTGCTTGTTCAAAGATGAGTCGCAAACCCCACCAGGTACCCCGCAAGGCTTCGCGCGCCCCCTGTAGCCAAACATGCTCCACCGGGCCTTGAGGACGCACCACGAAAGCCGACCAGTCCCCTAGAGACTTATCGTAGATCACAAGGGTCCGGTTCCCCACGCGCTTCTTCCACTCGGAAAACCGCGTCGACTCAAGCGCTTTTCTCGAAACTTGGGTGGGCGCGGTTTTTCGCTGAGCCAAACTCCGATCCAACGACTTCATTCGTTTTTGCAACGTAGGCACAATGTGCTCTTCGCCTTTGGTATCCAAGAAACCCATCAGCTCCTGCCTCAGGCGACCAATACTTAAACGGAGTCGGGTATCGATTCCCGAGCCCTTCCA
>JABDJR010000305.1 GCA_013003415.1 Candidatus Eiseniibacteriota bacterium
CCCTAGAGGATGCCCTATTTGATCAGGAACAGGTCAACATGGTGGCGGCCCGGTTTGTGCCGCCCGAAAATCCATCGCAGGTCTTGGAGTTTCTGAACCGCTTCCAAACCGAGAATCCCCTCTACAACTTCTCCTTCTTTGTGGTGCCCGAAGGCCTGGTTTACTACTCCGATTTAGAGTCGGAAAAAACCGCTGCCTACCGCCCACTCCCGGAATGGATTCATCACCGCATCTTGGCAGGGATGCTGCGTCAGGGGAACGTGCCCAGCGGCGTCCAACACCTCAATCAATCAGACCCGGACCACCCGGTTCAGGTCACCTACTTCACCATTGAATCGGTCGATGGAGCCCTGTTGGGCTCCGCCGGTTTTATCTGGGATCTGGAGGCTCTGGCTTCCGATCAGGAGTTTCTGCAAAGCACCCTCACTCAGAAACTCCAGGATGAAAAGAACTTGTTTCGGGGCGAGTTCTTTGGGTCTCCGGTGAACTTGGCCATTCTGAATCAGAACCAAGAAGCCATCTTCTCTTCCACCGAAGAACCTCCTACGAAGTTCATTACCACCATCCCTCTTGATCGTGTTCTCCCCTTCTACTCCATTGGGGTACAGCTCGAAGATGATCGTTTTGAGTCGTGGGTGAACACGGTCGTGGTTGCGAGTTCATCCATGATCGCGCTCATGTTCTTGGTCATCGTTCTCGCTTTGGCCTTTTCCCTCCGCTACGTCCTTCGCGAGATTGAACTGGCCGAACTCAAGTCAACTTTCGTGAGCAACGTCTCCCATGAATTAAAAACGCCCTTAGCGCTGATTCGTCTTTTCTCCGAGACCTTGGAACTGGGTCGGGCGGGAAGTCCCGAAAAGGAAAAGGAGTTTCTCTCTGTCATTAACAAAGAGAGTGAACGTCTAACGCATCTCATTAACAACGTGCTCGATGTGGGACGTATTGAGCAGGGACGAAAGACCTACGAATTAGCGCCCACCCAGCTTCCTGAGCTGCTTCAGGAAACCCTCGATGCCTACGCCTTTTCCCTAAAAAAGCAGGGTTTTTCCGTAGAATCCAAGATAGAATCAGATATGCCAGAGGTTATGGCGGATCGAGAGGCTCTAACCCAGGCTTTTATCAACCTCATTGAGAATGCCATCAAGTATTCCAACGAGCGAAAAAGCCTGCGCGTCACCCTTCAGCGAAAAAACGATCACGCTGTAATCGCGGTATCCGACGCGGGGATCGGGATTCCCCCGGGTGATCGAGATCGGATATTTGACAAGTTCTACCGCGTCGAACGAGGTTTGGTACACAACGTGAAGGGCTCGGGGTTGGGTCTCTCACTGGTGAAACACATCGTCGATGGTCACGGTGGAAGCATCGAGGTTGAAAGCCAACTGCATCAGGGCAGTACGTTTTCCATTTCTCTTCCGCTGAAGTCCTCGTCCTCTACGTCACCAGTGTAAGCAAAGTGAGGTGAATCTATGGTGGAAGCAAACACCCAGGAAGTCACAACCAAGAAAATCCTAGTCATCGAAGACGAGCCCGACATGCTCATGGGTTTAGAACACAACCTGAGCTTCGAGGGATACGCGGTGGCCACCGCATCCACGGGCCGAGCCGGTCTTGATGCCGTCAAGAGCGAGCGCCCCGACATTGTCTTACTCGACGTCATGCTCCCCGAAATGAGCGGTTTCGACGTGCTCCGCGCCATCCGCGAAGAGAGCCGAACTCTCCCCGTCATTATGATCACGGCCAAGGGAATGGAATCGGACAAGGTTCAAGGCTTTAGTTTGGGAGCCGACGACTACGTTACCAAGCCCTTCTCCATTCGCGAACTCATGGCGCGTATTTCCGCCGTCTTGCGCCGGTCCGCCGGAGTCGCTACCCAACTCAGTCAGTATTCTTTTGGGGATGTTGAAGTCGACTTTGAAAAACGAGAATGCCGACGCAAAGGGCGCGAGGTCGCCCTGTCGTTCAAAGAGTTCGAGGTGTTGCGACTCCTCATTGAAAATCGAGGGCAAACCATCACCCGAGAGCGGTTGCTGGAAGAGGTCTGGGGGCTTTCCGCCGCCGATCAACCCACCAGTCGCACTGTCGATACCCACATTGCCAACCTGCGCCGGAAGCTAGAGGGCGACCGAGATCGCAATAAGTATGTGCGGACGGTCCACAAGGTGGGCTACAAGTTCGTGGACGACAATTGAGCGGAAAGCGCCTAAATCATTGCCCTGAAGTGATTTAAGTCAATAATTGTATTGACCCTCTAAACGCGGTACAATTAGCTACCGGTGAGAGGACCTCCGTCCTCGATGTGTTTACAAGGGAGGCGAGTATGAAATCTTTGGTAAAAGTAGGAATGCTTAGTCTTGGAGTCTGCCTTCTCTTTGGCATGAGCCTCGCTCTGCCAACTACAGCCCTTGCCGAGACCCATACGGTGATCGTGCGAAACTTCGCTTTCGCACCTCAGAACATCGTCATTCAAAAGGGCGACAC
>JABDJR010000308.1 GCA_013003415.1 Candidatus Eiseniibacteriota bacterium
GGCATGCACACAGTTTATGTGCGCGCTCAAGACAACGATGAAACCTACTCCGAAGTCTCGGCCAAGCTGGGCTTTACTGCGGAAACCATCACTCCCGAGGCCGAGATCACTCGTCCCAATATCGGAAGCGGTATTCTTCAGGTTGGTTCCCAAATCCAGATCAGCTGGGATGGTCTCGATCCGGACTCCCCGGAGCCGCGGAAAAAACCCTCAGACTACCTCTTCAAGCTGGTCCGCCTCGACACTCTCAATCCTCCCATTCCGATTCTCACGGCGAGCCCCGACTTCGTGATGTGGAAGGCGAGTGCTCATATTCCATGGACCTTCCAGAGTGCGGAAACTACAAACACTTCGTACTTCCTGGATACACCCGGCAACTATATGTTCTCCGTTCGCGCGGTCGACGTAGCCGGGGCGGAAGAGCCGTTTGTTGAATTTGTGCGTGCCGATGGTGATCCTGGCAACACCTTCAAGATGTCTGCGCTCCAAGCAGGTGGGCAGCCTGAACTTCGTGTCACCGAACCCAGTTTGGGAACCATTGCTGCAACCGGTGCCGGCGTTGTTGAGTACGAAGTCGCAACCGGTCAGCGTCTCTTCTTTGAGTGGATTGCCAACGCGGAATCCTATGGTGGTGTGGTTGAAGGTTACAACTGGGGTATCAACATCCCGGATCTTGATCGCGATGGACCCAACTCTGGTTGGCGTGGCTGGTCAACTCTGACCGGCAACCTCGATCCTATTGTCTTTAACACCCCGGGCACCAACGTCGTGAACGTGAGGGTGCGGGATACCGGTGGCGTCACCACAACCATCACAATCATCCTTACCGTCATCGAGTTCGAGCTTTCCCGTGAGCTTCTGGTTGTCGACGATTGGAAAGACGGTATTTGGCCTCGCGACGACGCCCATGATGCTTTCTGGATGGAGACGCTCACCAACTCAGGTCGTCTTACGGAAGAAGAGTTGATTCCTGAAGTGATCATGTTCCACTCTCATGGAGACAACGACATTGAGTTCCGCGACCCTGACCTTCCCAAGCTTGAGTTCCTAGGGAAGTATCGCACCATCATTTATGACACCTCCGCGAACGGCTACAACGGGCGTTCCGGCCTGGTCAACACGGGCCCCATTCGGAGGCACCTGGGTTCCTATCTGCGTGCGGGCGGTAAGTTGTGGGTCACTGGAGAATCAACCGTAGCTGCTATGTTGCCTACGGTTACGGGCCAGGCCGATTTTGCCTATCCCAAAGAAGGCATCATGGCCGGAGATTTCCCCTACGACTTCATGCGTCTCTACACATCACGTGTTGAGAACGATAAGAACGTAGATAACGATAAGAACGGAATCATTGGGGTTCGGTCCTTGCCGAATCAGCCTGAGTTCCTGCCGCCTATGGATATCGATCGGGAGAAAAGATCTCCGATTATCCGTGGCGAGGGTGTGGGGAGCTGGGATGCTATTTTCGATCCGATCTTCCAGCAAGACGATTCCCAGTTCCATATTCACAACACCGAAGACGACATCGCGAACGGGTACCGTTCTCAGATCGACTCGTTGTATGTCTCGGTGACCAACGACCGTCGCTCCACTTTCAACAATAAGCTTGTGGGTACGCGATGGTCGGATACCCATCCTGATCGGCGACATGGTCGCGTGATGTGGTTTGGTTTCCCAGTCTATTACATGTTAAACGAGGACTTCCAAGAGGTCTTTAATACTGCGTTTGATTGGTTCAAAGAAGAGAGTGCGTTCGAAAAACCACGCCAGAACCAATAGACCAGTTTCTCACTAAGGGCGGAGTGATTAAAAACATATGCGATTGTTTACGTTGAACAGACGACTGGCCGGGGCTGTTGCCCTGGCCGCCGTCGTCCTGATTACCGGGGTTCCCAGCCTAACCTTTGGGCAGTCTGGGACCATTTCGCAAATCGAAACCGAAAAGCGATCGGTGGTTTTGAGGTGGGATCCTGCGCCCGGAGATAACATTACTCCTGCAGAGCGCGACACCACCGCGGGCATGGCTTTTGGTGGATATCAGATCTGGAGAGCTCTTGCTCCGGACACAACCGCCGATGGTTTGCCCAACCCAGAGGCCTTTGGATTGCTGCGCACCTATTCACTCTTCGATAGCACCTGGACCTTCGTTGGGGACATGCGAGCCTTCGCCGATCCCGACTCCATCATTCCTCGGGGAACGGAAACCGATCGTGAATTCGAAGACGAGAACATTACAGGGCCCCATAACGGTTTTCCCTACTACTACGCCCTGACCTGGTTTGATGCCTTTCTCGATGGTTCCTCGGGAACCCTTCGCCCCGTGTTCGTAGAACGTCAGTCCATTCTTGAAGGGCTGGTAGGTCCGGTATTCCCGGGTGGCCAAGCTCGCACCACGACCCCCCTCCTCTCGGATGTCGCCGTGGTCCCGAACCCCTACAATCCTGGCGCCAGTTTCGGGCAATCCGCCTTTCCTGGCGCACCGCGGGTCCAGTTCATCAATCTGCCTAGTCCATGCTCAATCGACATCTATACCGTCGATGGCAGCATCGTAAGGACGATCAATCATGAGTCGATCGATGACTCGGCAGATTGGGATCTGAAAAACGCAGACGGTAACGATGTGGCTTCGGGGATCTACATTTATTACATGACGGCGTCCGGTCAGGAAGCTCGCGGCCGCTTTGTGATCGTTCGCTAAGACATCCTTTTCGCTCTTTTCGTTCATGAACCAAAACTATATTGATGGCCGGTGGGCCGACGCTCGATCTGAGCGTCGTTACCCCGTGGCCGATCTTCAAAACGCCGATCGTGTGTTAGGGGAGTTCCCCGTCTCTGATGAGAGGGACGCCGTGGCTGCCATTGCAAGCGGACGCCGGGGCTTTGAAGAGTGGAAACGAACCGCCTATCGAGACCGGGTCGATATGGTCGCCTCCCTGACTCGCTCTCTTGAGGCATCGGCCGACACTCTCCGAGCCACGTTGGTTCAAGCCACCGGAAAGACTAGGGCCGAGGCGCAGGCCGAGTTTGAAAGCACCCTTTGGTTCTTGCGAGAACTGCCGGGAGTTGGGTCCGACTTTGAAGGGGCCATGCCACCGTTCCCCAAGCTGGCGGTTCGGTTCCGAGGTCCCCTTGGCCTCTGTGTTCTCCAGCCGGGTTCCTTGTATCCGCTTTTTGATCTCGCATGTTTTGCCGCAGCGTCATTTATGTGGGGGAATACCTCCGTGGTGCTTCCGGGGCCTTCGGCGGCGGCCGTGGCGGATGCCTTGGCAGACATGGTGGACAAGGGACCTCATGTTCCCGGCACCTTTCACTTGCTTGACGGCGCAACCCCCAAGCTCACACAACTGCTGCGAGATCACCCAGATGTGGCCCAGTTTGTTTCGGGGCAAGATGGTTCCTTTGAGGTTGGAAAAGATTTCAAGCCTTCCGAAGCTGCGCAATCTGGGGCGTTGGTTGTCGATGACGCCGACTTAACCCGGGCAACCGGGGCCGTGGTCCGCGGGGCCTCGCTGGCCAATGGCCAGCACCCCATGTCTCTGCATCGCATCGTGGTTCATCGGCGGGTTGTGAGTGAGTTTCAGAGCCGACTCTCAGAAGCGGTTCGTGCCCTCCGGGTAGGGGATCCATCCGACCCCACGGTGGAGATTGGCCCCTTGCTGACCCCGGGTCGGGCTAAAGAGATGCAGAAACGTGTTCAGAAAGCGGTCAAGGAAGGAGCCCAGATTCTCTGCGGTGGGTCATCACCCGGCGGAGAGCTTAAGCGGGGTTCTTTCTTCGAGCCAACCGTTTT
>JABDJR010000320.1 GCA_013003415.1 Candidatus Eiseniibacteriota bacterium
AGGTAGGACGGTGATTATTGGGTTTGGGCTTGTCGGGAGGTTGGGGGATTGATCTGGAGGTGGATACGGTGTTCCCAGGAAGCTGGTTCCGAAGGTAACGTTTCCAGCTCTTCTAGCCCCATGGCGACACCGCCCAGGTTGGTCCGCTCCACATCCTCTGACAAGAGGAGTTTACGGGCCCTCTGGAAATGGCGTGTTTCGGGATCTTTGTGCGGAAGCAGGGTGTGGTTCAGTTCCCGAAACCCGGAAGCGTCGAAGGAGACCATTCCCGGCATAAGACCGGTGAAAACAGCTCGGCCACTCTGCCCGAGGCCTGCGAAAGCGTCGGTTCCAAACGCCGAGGGAAGACTTCCCAAAACAAGAGCATCGGCACCTTCCCCGCGAGTCTCTTGCAGCACGGTCTCACTAATGGACTCTTCGGGTAAACGAATGAGGCGACTGGCTCCGTTGTACTCCCCACGTCGTCGAAGAGTTGGATTCGGGTCGGCCGCAAACACCACCGCGCCGTATAGGTGTCGCGCGAGCAAGATCGTGATTTGTTCCACAAGCCCCAAGCCAAGCACCACCACTCTTTCTCCCTGCTGAATGTCCAAAGCCTCCAATACGCGAACAGCTTTGGTAACCGGAACAAGGAGACAGGCATCTTCCAGAGAAAGGGGAGGGGTTAAGCGATAGTGGGATAGAGGCTCCAAAGATTCCGGGAGTCGAAAGTAGGGGGACAAGTTAAGAAGCGACGGGTTCCCATCAAGGACCACAACGTCTCCTGAGCCCCAGACCGTAATCGCGTCACCCACCGCCACCACCTCGCTCACAATCGAGGTGCGGAACCCTCCCTCTTGGCTTCGGTCGCCATGGAGGCCCCAGGCCAGAGTGCGAAACAGGACCTCTTCGTCTTCGGGGAGAGGAACCGCCCGACTGTTTAGGGACCATCCCTGCTGCGGGCGAAACTGGGCCGTGGTCATGTTATGAGGAAGGGGATAGAAGGCTTGCATGGCAGTTGATGATCCCAGAAAAGGCCCTAAAGTCAACAACTGAGGTTTTTAGGCGCATTTGCTAGACTCCCCCATTCGACTCGGTTTCGCCACCCGGAGGTTTCATGACACGCGACGCCTTTCCCGTACTGTTTGGAGTCTTGGTCTCGACCGCCCTTGCCGGCACGCTCGTGATTGCTGGTTTGAAAGCGGGCATCACACCCGGAGTGAGTCCTCTTGTCATCTTGGTGGCCTGGGGCGTCTTCATGAAGCGAGCCACCGGACCCGGTGGGACCCGGTTTCTGAACCTGGCTCAAGTTTCCGGTTCGGCGGGCATGGCGGTTACGGCCGGCGTCATCTTCACCGCGCCTCTCGTTCAAATTCTTTACAGCACCCGTGGCCTGCCCGTGCCCTCGGTCGATGTTGTTGCTCTCATGATCTTGAGTTTTGCCGGAGCGTTGATTGGTTTCGGTTTTGTCGGGTTATCCACGAAGAAGTTCTTGAGCGACCCTACACTCCCGGCTCCGGAAGCTCGGGCCTGCGAAACCATGATCGAAGCCGCGGTGGCCGACAAAGGGGTGCGACCAAAACTGGGTCAGTCTTTGTACGCGGGACTTGCGGCGAGCTTCTTGGGCCCACTGTTGGTGCATTTAGGATTGTCGCAAAGCAGTATTACTTTGTTCTCGCGTGCACAAGATGACGGCTCGCGCTCTGCTTCTTTAGGTCTCCCGTTTGCTCCGATCTACATCGGTATTGGTGGGCTGCTAACGCTTTCTACAGCCCTTCTCGTGTTTGGCGGCAGCTTTCTTCGCTTGGTGGGGGATTTGCTCTTAGCCGGGATTGGGACCGGTTCGGAAGCGGCTACGAATTTTCCGGCTAACTCCATGCGTTGGGTTGGTGGTGGGGCCATGACGGTGGCCGTGGCCTACTCGCTCTTCAAGTTTGCCAAAGTCCGCATTCCGCTCGGTGGCGATGAGGATTCGCGGCTGATCGATGTTGATCCCTCACGCCGACGCTGGCAGATGATTTCCATCGCAGCCGGTTTTGCGGTCATGTTGGCTTGGCTCTTCACGAGCGGGGCCAGCGCCGTCTTTAGCCTTTCCATGGCGGCGACCATTTTCGTGATGGCCATGCTCATGGTTGCCTTGGGAGCCATTCTTTCTTTGCAGATCGGAAGCTCCGCCAGTCCGGTGTCGGGAACGATCTTTGTGACCACGCTGGTCTTGTGTTTGGTGGCGCTTGCCACCGGTCACAATCGCATTGAAGACGTGCTTGTGATCACGCCTCTTCTGGTTGGGGCTTGCGTCGCCGTTTGTACCGCCAACGACTCCAGTCAGGACTATAAAACGCTTCAGTTCTGCGGCGTTCGCGTGCAAGACGGTTTTCTAGCGCAGATTCTAGGGTTGCTCGGCGGGGTGATTGTGGTTCCCATCGTGCTGTATGTGGCCCACGAGGCCTATACGCTGGGAAGCCCGGAACTAGCCGCTCCCCAAGGTCAGATGTTTGGCACCTTGGTCGATGGTCTGCTGCTGCAGGGGCAATTGCCGTGGTATCCCATCCTTATTGGTCTTGCGGTTGGAGCGTTTGCGGTTCTTTTAGATATCGCGGCCAGCAAACGCGGAGCTCAGCTTCCGTCTATGGCCCTTGCGGTGGGGATCTACTTACCCGCCGCCATCGGTGTCGGAATTCTAATCGGTGCTCTGTTCCGGAAGCTTGGTGAAGGCACGCTCAAACGCCCACGCAACGAGTCCATTCTTGCCGCCGCCGGTCTGATCACCGGAGCAGCGGCCTTAGATTTGATCCTGGGCATTCTGATCATCGGTAAAAAGGGATTCACTCCGGCTAGCTTGCAACTCTTCGGTGATGGTGCCGCCGTGTCTATTCCCTCGTTCTTACCCACCGTAGTATGCGGCTTGGGCATCTTGACGCTGGGGCTGATTCTCTACTTCAACTCGCGTCCGTCACGAGCCTAGGGACGGGGAAGAAACTAGCTTATTTTGGGATTTGAGGACTCTTCGAGAGCCGCTCGGTGAAACACCAGGCGGCTCTTTCTGCTTCTAAACCAGAGCCAGGCGGTTTGCAGAACGTTTCCGGTGAGGTGTGCCCCCAAGCCCACATAGAGACCTGTGATGGCTCCGTGTTTGATGCCCACAATCAGCAGCGTGACCATGGTCACGAAGTTGATAAACACCGCTTCCGTTACCGCGATAGTGCGCCCGCTGTGAACCAAAATGCCCTGGAAGAAGTGTAGGAACACCGAGAGCGCGGGCATAAAGAGAACAAACCAAAGCCCGTTCTTCCCTAAGTCCACAAGCATGGGTTTTAGGTTGGAAACCGGGCCGAGGTAGAAATCGCCCAAAGGGGTGGCCGCAAAGAGGACCATCGCCGTGGTGACACCCAAGGCAATGGTGCAAGCGGTCATGGTGAGCTTGTGCAAAGGTCGTGCGTAGTCGGCGAGGGCCACCACCACTTCGTTGTAGGCAAAACCGAAGCTTCGGAAAAAGAAACTGAGTCCGTTGATCACCGGAATCACGGCCAACGATTCCACCGCCATGGGCATGCGGTTGATGGACAGAGCCGAGATGGGCTGCGCAGTGAGTGTGATGAGCGGGGTGAGGGCAAGGGGCACATAGAAGGCCAAGAACTTCTTCATGGTTAGGGGCACTTCAAGAGGTTTCGCCGGTTTCAATTGCTCCCGAATAACCGGCCGAACTCGGAACCCAACATAAACTGCTTCCGCGACGACGCCGCAACCTACCGCCGCCGTCCCCACGACGATTCCCGCAACGTTTCCTAGCCAGTAACCAATCGCAAGAATAGAGACGTTAGTGATGAGGCGTGCCAAGGTGCCAATCCCCACCGCTCCTGAGTGCCCATAACGAATGAGGACCCCCTGTTGGAACCGTCGGTAGGCAATAGCCCAAGTCCATGGAGTCATGATTTGAAGGCCAATCCGCCCGGGTTCGTGAATCGATTCTGGGGCCTTCATGAATCCAATGACGAGAGCATCGTAGAGTGGCGTAAAGGCAATCGCGGCGTGAATGGCCGTGAGGGCAAAGCTTAAACCCATCATGAAGCGGTACATGAGTCGATAGCTTGCCCAGTCTTTGCTGAGTGCGGTGGACGCAGCGAGGAGCATGATCACCGGGCCTTCGATCATGAGGGCCAAGGGGAACACAATCCCCCCGTAGGCGGCCAAGCTTTCCACCGGGTCGAGAAGGCGGGCCATGATGGCGGAGACAACCGGTAGTTCGAAGCCCATGAGGGCCCAGCTAGCGGCAAGGGGCCACCAAGTTTTGATGACGCGACCGTAGGTTAGGGGTGTGGTTTTGGGTTCAGCGATCATAAAAAAGCGCTGGCGCCCCCGTAGGAGACGCCAGCGAGAATTCCGTTTGTGGCACGGAACGAGCCGAGGACCCGCCGGTCCAAACTAAGTAGATCCAAATTAGGAAATAGCCTGAATCAGTTCGGGATCGAGACCCTCGAACTTTTTCAAGTGTTCAAGGCGGTTCGCCTTTAGAGTTGCCACCTGTTTGTTGTATTCGTCCATGCGGCCCTGAGCTTCGTAGAGCTTGCGAGGTTGCAAGATGTCGAGATCTTCCGCGGACATGCCAGGACAGGAAACCGCAACCTCGTAACCGAAGTCGGGGTCCTTCTCCCACTTGATGGTTCCCTCAGCGACACCTTTAACCATGGCGCTAGAGTGGGGAATCTTCACCTTCTTTGAGCCAGGGTGGTCGTCGGGGCCGCCCACACGGCCGGTGTTCATGATGAACACTTCCATGGGGCTAGAGTGCATGAGTTCAAGCATGCGGTTTCCCTGCTGTGCGTGAAGCAAGGGGAAGAAGGGGTTGGTTCCGGGAACGCGGAGGGACTTGCCCGCTTCTTCTTTTCCGCCGGCCGAAGTTCCCTTGGTTTCACCAAGCATGAAGTAGGCCGCGGCCTGAGGGCCGGTGAGCCGGGCCACGCCAGGGATGATGTTCTCGTTGCGATTCAAGATGAGCAAAATGCTGGCCGTGCCCAAACCGCGAGCATCGGCGGCTCCTGCCACTTTAGACATGGGGAAAGTGGCGCGTCCGTTTTGAGTGTAGGACTCATCGAAGAAGTCGACCTTGCCCTCGTCGTTTTGCGAGACGTTTTCCAAGTAGGAACCTGAATCGACAACCGCGTTGTAGATGGCGGGTTCAAACTTGGGATCAAGCCCAAAGGTCTTTGCAAAACAGCCGTTCTCGGTGGCGTAAACCTTGCCCTGAGGCATGAGGGCGATGAAATCGTCCTGAACCGGTTGGGAGTCGTTTTGTTTGGTGAATGTGGTGGTGGTCTTGCCGGTGCCGGAA
>JABDJR010000354.1 GCA_013003415.1 Candidatus Eiseniibacteriota bacterium
GGCCGGACGTGGTGGTGGCGGGTGAGACCTACTGGGCAGAAGGTTTGAACCGAGCGGTCCAGGTTGTGCGTCTAACCGATGGAGGACGTGCTTTGGTGGAGTATCAAGGCCTCCGTGTGGAACTAGCCGAGGATGCTCTGCGTATTCAAGAGAAGAAAGCTCCCCAGCCCGCCAAACAGAAAGTCGCGGTGGGGGGCGTTCCGGAAGTCGATGAAGTGGTCACCGAAGTTGATCTCCGAGGTATGCGCGCCGACGAGGCGCAAACCGCCCTCGAGATCGCGGTTGACCGAGCCCTGCTTGCATCTATGAAAGAACTTCGAGTCATTCACGGCTTTGGAACAGGCGCTTTGCAACGTATGGTGAGTCAATATTGCAAGACGCAGCCGGCGGTGAAGTCGCATCGGTTCGGTGAAAAGTATGAAGGTGGTGGCGGAGCAACCGTCATCTCGCTGGAGAAATAGATTGACCCTTGCCCCAGATCTCATTGAACGCATTCGAGAGGCCACGGATATTGCCGCGGTCATTGGGGAACATGTGAACCTCAAGCGTTCGGGTCGTACCTTCAAAGGGCTCTGTCCGTTCCACAAAGAGAAGACGCCATCTTTTATCGTGAATCCCGATCGACAGATCTTTAAGTGTTTTGGTTGCGGAGAGGGCGGTGATATCTACCGTTTCCTCATGGATTTCGACAAGCTCAGCTTCCCCGAGGCGGTGCAGTCCTTGGCCGATAGGGCGGGGATTATCGTTCCCAAGTCCAAATGGGACGGACCGCAGGAAGAGAGTGTCTATCCCGTCTTGGCATGGGCCGAGAATCATTACCAGGAACTCCTAGCCGGTCCGGGTGGGGCCGGAGCCACGCGCTATCTGAAAGAGCGCGGGATTTCTGACTACGTAAGAGAGAAGTATGGGTTGGGTTGGGTGCCTGATCGGTGGGATACGCTGCTACAAGCCATGGGCCGACGCACCACGCAGGCCATGTTGTCCCGCGCGGGATTAGTGACCAAGAAAGATGGCGGAGGCTACTACGATCGTTTCCGAGGGCGGGTCATGATTCCGATTCGCTCCGCCCTGGGCAAAACTATTGGGTTTGGCGGACGAACCATCGACGGGGGCGAGCCCAAGTACTTGAATAGCCCCGAAACAGAGACCTTCATCAAAGGGAAGGTGCTCTACGGTCTTTCCGAAGCCCGCGAGGCTCTCAAAGAGCACGGTTTCGCCATTGTGGTTGAAGGGTATCTCGACGTTTTTGCCCTGGTTCAGGGTGGCTTTCAGAACACGATTGCTACCTGCGGCACCGCGTTCACCGTCGATCAAGCGCGGGTGTTAAAGCGCTATGTCGACAAGGTGATCATCGCCTTCGATGGAGACAAAGCCGGAGTGCGGGCGGCTTGGAAAAGTGCGGGAATCTTCCTGGGCGAGGGCCTCGATGTGCGCATCTTGAACCTGCCTGCCGAGGACGACCCCGACAGCTACATCCGTCGAGAGGGCCCCGAAGCCATGAGCGAGAAGTTGTCCCAGAGCCCCACCGTGGTGGGCTTCGCTCGCGATGTTCTTCTGGGTCAACTCGAGCGCCGAGAAGATTTGTTGAAGGCCTTTGCCTATTTGGGCGCGAAGATCGAGGACCCTATTCGTAGAAGGGTTCTGCTCCAAGAGGCCGCCGAGAGTTTTCGCTTCAACGAGAGCGTTTTGGTCGGGGAATCCAACCGCCAGCGGAAACCGCAGGCCACTCAGCGAAAAATGCGCCCGGAGACCCAGGATCGGGTGGGAAGGCTCTATTTGGGGCGCCTGATCGAGGGAATTGAGGGGTTTTCCGAGGATTTATTGGTCCCAGAAGAAGCAATCATGGAATCTGAGCTCCGACACCTGTATGCTACATGGCTCTCTTTGTGGCAGTCCGGTGACCCGGACCCCAAACACACTTTATTGAATGACGATGCCAACCGAAGCCTAACCTCAGCTCTGCTCGCGGGGGATTTGCCCGAGACCGACCAGATGGAACAGGTCACCAAACGCTTACGAGACAGGGTTGTACAGGCGGAAGGCAAGAAGATCCAACACGCAATTCGACAGGCCGAAACCCGAGGCGATGATGCCGAGGTTATTCGTCTGTCTAGGGAACTGCAGTCCCTGCGTGGTGGCACCGGAATCCCTGACCAGCCTCAGGGGTAGCCAAGAAGACAACGGAAAGGATTTCGTTTCATGGCGAAAAAGGCAAAGACCAAGACCAAGAGCAAGAAAAAAGAAAACGCAAAGCTTAAAGAGCTAAAGGCCTTAGCGCTGCGTCAGGGATACGTCACCCACGACGAGATCGATCAGTTCCTGAGCGCGGACGGTGATGGGGAGCGTCTCGTTGAAGAGATGGAAGAAGCTTATTTTGCGCTTTCTGAAATGAAGATTGAGGTCTTCGACTCGGCCGAAGAAGCCCAGGCGAAGATGAAGAAAGCTCGTCGCCGGGAAGAGAAAGAAACCGAAACGCGCGTTCCGGGCGCGGTGCCGGTTCGTTACGACGATCCCGTGCGCATGTATCTCCGAGAAATGGGGAAGGTCCCGCTCCTCGATCGTGAGGGCGAAGTTGAAATCGCCATGCGTATCGAAGAGGCCGAGATCCGCATCATGGCGGCGATGTTTAAGGCGGCCCCGGCCGTACGCAGCCTGCTCGATATTGGAGCTCGGCTCAAAGCCGAGGAAATGCGTCTCGACGACTACGTCCAGATTGAGGTGGGTTCCGGCGGCGAGGCTGGGAACAAGAAGATTCGTTCCAAGGTGCTTCGCACGCTCACCAAGATTTCTCGCTATCAGACCGAACTGAGCCGCCTACGCGATCAAAAGATCGGCAACTTGTCACAGAAGGCTCAAGCCGCCCATCTCGAGAAGATCAAGCGTCGCCAAGAGAAGATTCTGGAAGAAATCCGCTCCATGAACCTGCATCCAAAGCTGGTCGAGCGGGTGTCCCTGAACATGAAACGTCTCCGCTCCGAAGTGCAGGAGCTGGAGCGTGACCTCCACGATATGGAGCGGAAGTCCCGTCGGACCCTCGACGAGATGGCCAACCTCTCCCGTCGGGTGAAGAAGGGCAAGAAAGAGAAGCAGGCGGTTGAAGACGAGACCGGTCTCACCTCCAACGATATTGCCGAGCGCCTAAAAGAAATGCGTGCGGCCAAGCGTCGGGTAGCCAAATTTGAGGTCGAGCACAACTGCGGTCGCGAAGAGCTGTTTGACGTGGTCGATAGCATCGAGCGTGGCGAACGCGATCGCGAAAAGGCGAAGACCGAGATGGTCGAGGCGAACGTTCGTCTTGTGATCTCCATTGCCAAGCGTTACACCAACCGTGGGCTGGAATTCTTGGATCTCATCCAGGAAGGAAACGCCGGTCTCATGCGTGCGGTCGACAAGTTCGACTACCGCAAGGGCTACAAATTCTCGACCTACGCCACCTGGTGGATTCGTCAGGCCATTACCCGTGCCATTGCCGATCAGGCCCGGACCATTCGCGTGCCCGTGCATATGATCGAGGCTATTAACAAAGTGGTTCGTACTTCACGGCGTTTGGTTCAGGAACTGGGCCGGGAGCCCTTGCCCGAAGAGATTGCATCCCGCTTGGATATCCCGGTCGACAAGATCAAGAGTGTCTTGAAGGCGGCGCAAGAGCCGGTCAGTTTGGATCGCCCCATCGGTGAAGATGACGATTCCAACCTGGGTGACTTCATTGAGGATATCTCGGTGGTGTCTCCGGCCGCGGCAGCCACCAAGGCCATGCTCAAGGAAGACGTTGAGGAAGTGCTTTCCACGCTAACCAAGCGTGAGGCGCTGGTCATCAAGCTTCGTTTTGGTCTCACCGAAGACGGTTGCCCGCGTACCTTAGAAGAGGTCGGTGCCTTCTTTAAGGTCACCCGTGAGCGTATCCGTCAGATCGAGGCGAAGGCCTTACGGAAGCTACGCCATCCTACCCGCCGACGCCGTTTAGGATCGTTCCTAGACTTCTAGCCTGAACGAGCCAGCTCAAGAGAACATTCAAGCCTCCTCCGCAAAAGCGGGGGAGGCTTTCTCATTCTTCGTTCTCCTCGTCCTTCGTTGGTATGTCCTTCTCTTCCTTCTCTTCCTTCTCTTTCTTCTCTCTCTTTTCTTTCTTTTATTTCTTCCTGTACCTAATTTTTCGTTCCGAGGTTTGTTCGGTTGGGGGAACGGTTTGTGG
>JABDJR010000395.1 GCA_013003415.1 Candidatus Eiseniibacteriota bacterium
GCTTAACCGGGTTCACCGGCAACGGAGCCGGGCAGTTTCAGGAATCCCCCTGGTCGCCGGGAATCCAAACTCGTTTGAATCGACTCTTTGCCGCCGAGGAAATCCCGCCTTTTGTGGTGGCGTTTCCCGACTGCTTTACCAAGCTCGGCGGTTCCCAGTTCGTCAACTCCACCGCCACCGGGCGCTATCGCGACTACCTCATCGATGAGGTGATTCCGGAGATCGAAAAACGCTATCCGGTGAGCAAAGACCGCGATCACCGTTTTGTGTTCGGGAAGTCGAGTGGCGGATTTGGGGCGCTTAGCCTTCTGATGGATCGTCCCGATGTCTTTGGAGGGGCCGGGTGCCAGAGTGGGGACATGGGGTTTGAGTACGGCTACCTCCCCGACTTTCCCCACACCCAAAAAGAATTAGAGAACGCCAAAGGGGTGGAACGTTTCCTGGCTCGATTCGAGCGCGCGCCCAAGAAAACGGGTTCCCTGATCCGGGCTCTCAACATCATCGCCATGGCCGCCTGCTATTCCCCCAACCCCCATTCGGAGTGGGGATTCGATCTGCCCTTCGATCTACAAACCGGGCGTATACAACCTGCGGTTTGGGAAAAGTGGTTAGCTTTCGACCCTGTCCGCCGCATCGAAACCAAGCCCGAGGCGTACAAAAACGCCAAGGCGATTTTTATTGATTGTGGATTTCGAGACGAATTTAATCTACTTCTTGGGGCACGCATGATGCACGAAACTCTCGACAAGTTTGGCATCCCCCATACCTACGAAGAATTCAACGACACGCACATGGGCATTTCTTACCGTTATGAGCCTTGCCTTACTGCCCTTGGAAAGGGTCTCCCCCATATCTCCCGCATTTGAAACCAGCCAAAAAGTTGTTCACCGATTCAACCGCGAACTTGGCCCCGGCGAAGTTCTTGAGGTTACGGCAACGCGCGTCCGCGTCCGATTTCCACGCACCGAAGAGGTGCTTGAATTCTCGGCCAATGACAATGCTCTGTCTCCTCTCGTGCTGCCTGCTAGCGCTGACCCAGAGCGTTGGTGGGATTCCTTCGGTGACGACGTACTAGACCGCCTTGCTCGCCTGGAAACCGATTCGCTTCGAGCCTGGAAGAACCGCATCGACGGTTACCGGCTTCGCCAAATCCGTGAGGCCCAAGGTTTGGGTTCCTTTCTGGGTGGGCGCATCGAGATCTTCCCCCATCAGCTTCATGTCGCCGAGCAAGCCGTAGCGACCGATCCCGTCCGCTGGCTCTTAGCGGACGAAGTCGGACTGGGCAAAACAATTGAGGCCTGTCTTATTTTAAGTCACCTGGTTCGTACGGGACGGGTCGATGGCGTCCTTGTGGTAGCTCCGGCCTCCCTAACCGTTCAATGGTTGGGCGAACTCTATCGAAAGTTTCACCAGGTGTTCGTGCTTCTCGATGAAGAGCGCCTGAAAGATGTTCGCAAAGATTTCGGAGAAGAGTTCAATCCCTTCCACGCCCATCCCCGTTCGGTGGTGGCCCTGGAAGAGTTCGTAGAGCACCCGGAGCTTGCCAAGCAGGCCCAAGAGGCCGGCCTCGACCTCCTTGTTATTGATGAGGCTCATCGATTAGAGCGCCGCCGCGGCCATCCCGGGACTCCCGCCTATCGCACCATGGCACCACTTTGCGAGTCTGTAGACAATGTCCTTCTGCTGTCGGCCACACCACTCGACGCAGACACTCACGGGTTCTTCCGTCTCCTCCAGCTCCTTCGGCCCGAGGCTTACCCCAATTGGGATCAGTTCGAAGACGATCTTAAAAACCAGAAGCCTCTTTACCCCTGTACAAGCGCCACGCGACGCGATGACATTGGAGGATTACCCCCACGCGTGCCCTACCCGATTCAACTGCCCGAATGGAGCGCGTTGAATGATTTGATGAAACCGCACTTCGGTTCTCCGACCAAGAACGCCCTGGAAAAGAAACGCCGCGTTGCCGACGTCGCTCGTACCCTCGAAACTCCCACCGGAATCGATGATCCGAGATTGAAGTGGATCATTAAGGAGTTTCCAAATTGGAAAGACGAGGGAGAAAAAGTTCTCATTTTTGTCCACTCCAAGGACACGCTGGACTTTCTGAAAAAAGAGCTAGAAAAGAAGACCTTAAAGAAAATCAGTGTGTTTCATGAGGACCTCAGCCCGGCAGCCCGCGATCTGGAAGTAGCACAATTTGCCACTCCGGAGGGCCCCACACTCATGGTCTCTACGGAAGCCGGGGGCGAAGGCCGAAACTTTGAATTCTGTCGAGGGCTCGTTCTTTTTGACCTGCCGTTTAATCCCGCCCTGGTGGAGCAACGCATCGGGCGGCTCGATCGGATCAGTCGCACGCGGCCAGTCGAGGTCTATTACTTCAAATCCTCCGAGCCTTTCTCGGCCCACCTCACCGAACTCTACGAGGCGCTTGGTGTGTTCAAAGAACCCCTTGGCGGCCTCGACCGATCCCTTGCCCACGTGGAACAAGCCTTGGAAGATGCCATAGCCTCAGGATCTCAAGAATTGGACATCCCCCGTATCATCGAGGAAACCCGAGAGGCGCGTGCGCTTATGGGTGCGGGCATTCTCCATCATCTTCATCAGAACCGGTATCAGCCCGAGCTTGAGGCGGGCATTCTAGAACGCATTCCAAAGAACCTGG
>JABDJR010000396.1 GCA_013003415.1 Candidatus Eiseniibacteriota bacterium
GCTTAACCGCGCGCGGAACGGAAACCACTTCGAGGCCTTCTGCCCAGCCAGGGCCTCCACCTCCGAGCAACACGTTTCGGGATTGGAATAAGTAAATCTGATCGATCAGACCAGCCTTGAGCAACGCACCGCCCAGGTGTCCGCCACCTTCCACCAAGACGTTCGTCATTCCGAGCTCGCCCAGAAGTCGTGCCGCCTGTACGAGGTCGACTCGGCCTTGTTCGGTGGCTTTTGTTTCTAAGATTTCGACACCGACTTGCTTGAAAGCTTCGACATTGTCTTTAGGGGCTCGTTCCGTTGTGATCACAAACCGCCGCACGCCCCCGGCTTCGCCATAGACGCGAGCTTTGGGAGAGGTGCGAAGGGTGCTGTCGAAGACAATACGATGTGGGGACCGGCCTTTAACGGCTCGCGTGGTTAAGGCGGGGTTGTCGCGGAGAACGGTTTCCGCTCCAACCGCAATAGCGTCCGCTTCGCGACGACGACGATGCACCCAAGCCCGTGAAGCCGGGGAGCTGATCCACTTGGAGTCGCCCTTGGGCGATGCGATCTTGCCATCGAGGGAGCTGGCGACTTTGAGGGTGAAGCGAGGACGCTTCACCAACTGACTCACGGCGAATCCGCTCAAAAGGTAACCACTCTCGCGAGCTCCGAATCCAAAGCTGACGTCGATTCCTTTTGCGGCAAGAAAGGCAGCGCCTGCATTGGAACCCCGGTTGGGATCGCGGCGCGCAATCACCACACGGCGGATGCCCGCTTGCAGAATAGCTTCTGTGCAAGGCGGTGTTTTGCCTTGGTGGTTGCAAGGCTCCAAGGTAACAAACAGAGTTGCGCCCTCGGCGGCGGCGCCTGCGTCTTTCAGTGCGTTGACTTCCGCGTGACCTTCACCGGGTACTTGATGGAACCCACGACCGACCACAGCGCCGTCTTTCACCACGACCGCACCCACCGGTGGGTTTGGGAACACGGCACCCATACCTCGGCGCGCGAGAGCGAGAGCCATTTGCATGGCGCGTTTGTCAGAGATGTTCTGATTCAATGCGTTACTTTCTGGGGCGTGGCTTTCGGTTTTGTGATCCGTAAGGATCGATGGCCACAAAAAAACCCCGAGGGATCGGGGCAGAGCAATAGGTAGACGCACCCCTCCTATGGGGATACACCACTCCTATTGGCACCTTCTATCATCCCGACTATACGGTCGGCACCCGAATTTCACGGGATCCTGCTCGAGCCTCGGTGAGGCTTTCGCTCGCGGGCTATCACCGCCGGTGGGGACTTGCACCCCGCCCCGAAGGTCCAATCAATATTGTTAAACGCCAACCTATGAATCGGCGCACTCAAAAAAGAGAATACCGATTTATCCGGCCCTACTCAACCGCTGGGGTAGGTGGCGATGCGGTTTGAAAGTGGGCTCAAAAGGGACCTGGGAGCCCCGATTTCGCGAGGAGTGTCCAAAAAATGGGCAGTTTTCGCCGGTTGCGGATTGCAATTTGCATCGTGCGTTTTGCATGCAAGTCTTTGGGGCTGCGCAATTTAGCCCGGTGGGGCAAATAACCCATTGAACCACAACAACTTAGCCTGTTACGATTGCTTCCGAGCCCTTCTAATACCGTGCTAGGGAGGTGGAAACACCATGAAATATGCAACGCTCTTCGTACTTTTGGGAACCCTTCTCGTGGCAGGTGCCGCCCCCGTGGCGGCCCTTCCGGATGGGAAAATTGCCGTGGTGAGAGTCACGGCCGTCGATGGATTGGCCAAGGCCGAAGGACCCGTAGTGGAGTCCCGAAGCTCTGTCTTTTCCTACGATGGATCGTCTTACATGATCGACCGCCGAGCGGTTGGTGGGTTAGACGGTGTCGAGACTCTCCTTCTGATCGACCACCGCGTAGACACTATGACTAGCGGCCGGGTTTCCCGCCGTCACTCACAGGAAGTTCGCGCCATTGGTGGGACGTACTTTGAAGTGGAAGATATTCCAAACAAGGTACTCGCCTATCAAGTCGCAAGCGTGGCTGGAAACCTTCGCATTACCGGCGATGGTGATCAGATTCTCTGCGAAGGTGGAGACGGTGCACCGTACCGCATCTGGCGGATCGACGGCGTCGATCTTGTGGATCGCAAATCGGTGGTTATCAAGTAGTACGAGCACCCGTATGTTGAAAAGAGGGAGACCGAATGGTCTCCCTCTTTTTTTGTTTAGCGGTCTGTCTAAGCCGCGGGAAACGCACCATGACCAGGTTCATCACCACTTGTTCAACCTGACCTCTGTCTGCGCTGATTCACGGAAAACTCTCTCCAAACTATGCGGAACGTATAGCAGCTCGTAGAGCGGCGTACGCATTTACCCTTCCCATCCCCCATGAGGGGTCTGGGCCAGGCCCTAAGTGCGAAGGACGATCCGTCGATGTCACTAAGATCTCAATGACCCGGCGAGAACTAAAGTCAGGTCGTAGACTCCAGATTAAAGACGCCACTCCAGATACAATTGGCGCGGCGTAGGAAGACCCAAACTTACCTGTACGTGGAGAAGGATCCGTTGGCTCAGGGATGTATCCACTAGCTCGATTCAGAAGGGGCCAGTTCCAACCTGGAGCAACGATCGTTACCCCGTCGTGCGAATTAGCATGAACCCGCTCTTTCCCGTTATCAAAGCTGGTAAACCCCACCGAAACAACGGTGCTTGGATAGCGACCCCAAAGCTCGCTGGATATTTAGGACGGCGCCAGGTCGTTCCATGGTTGCCTCCCCCACACACCAGAATCGCATCCGCCTCTTGTGCAACCCGGCACATAT
>JABDJR010000413.1 GCA_013003415.1 Candidatus Eiseniibacteriota bacterium
CATCCGGTCTTGTCCGGATACATTGCAGAGGGCCTTCACGCTCGCGGCGCAAAGGGGCGGACAACGGCTTCCCTCCGTCGTGAGGAACCAGAGCAAGCTACCTTGTTGGGGTCGCTGGGGTCCCTGCACCTCTTGGGTCACGACGTAAACTGGGACGCCGTTTTTCCGGGACCGAAGCGGGTGGTGTCTCTTCCCACGCAACCCTGGAGTCATGAAAGCTATTGGCACGAATCGCCGGAGTTACAAGCTGAACGTTTGGTTCGCGATCCCCACCCACTCTTGCGCCGTCGTATCGCTAGCGCTGAGCCCACCTGGCAAACCCCTCTTGATGTGCGCGTGCTCGACTATCTCGTCGATCATCGTGTCGATCACCATGCCGTCTTTCCTGCTGCGGGCTATGTAGAAATGGCGGTGGCCGGCGCTCAGCGACTGACTGGGCGCACCCAAGTTTCGCTGGGGGAGGTTCGGTTTCAACGAGCCCTCGTACTCCATGAAGAAGATCACAACACCGCCATCGAGTGCCGGCTTGACTCGGTGGAGGGGACCTTCAGCATCCGCAGTGGAAACCCCGATGGCGAGAATCCTTGGACGCTGAACTGTGAAGGGCAATTGGATATCGACGCCGAAGTCCGCGACCCGGAGTCGTTGGATCTTGAAACTCTCCGCGCGTCCTTACCCGAGTCCTTAAGCCAGGCTGAGATTTACGAACGCTTCGGTCGAGTTGGGCTTCACTACGGCCCTCGTTTTCAAGGCATTCGTAGCGTGCAGTTCCGCGAGAGTGAGGCCTTGGGAAAGGTGATTCTCACCGACGGACTTCAAGAGGAATCCTATGCCATGCATCCCGCGCTCCTCGATGCTTGCTTCCAGACCCTCATTGCGGCACTGCCTGACTCGCCGGAGAACGAGACCCTGCTTCTTCCCGTTTACGTGCGTCGAATTCAGTTCTTTGCTCCACTCGGAAGCACGGTACATGTTCATGCTCAGGTAAACCACCTGGGGGCTCGATTGCTTGAGGGAGAGATTCATCTTCTCGACGATGAGGGCCGAACTCTGGCTCGTCTGGAAGGATTCCAATGTCGTGCCTTAGATCGCCCTACGTCTTCGAGTGTAGAAGGACCTCGCGATTGGATCTACGAGGTGCGTTGGGAGAATCATCCCCATGCGAATACCTTGGTCACTCCGCGAGTCCCAGCAGCTCTGCCACCGATTGAGGATCTTGCCGCCCGCGCGGGCGCCGAAGGGGCCGCCCTGGTCCAAGAACTGAATCTTTCCGAAAGCCTGAACGCGGCTCAGCGCGATCTCGATGCGTCGGCCCGGGCAACCATGATCCGGTTCCTACGGGACCTAGGCTATTCCTTGAAAGCTGGGGATCACATTCCTGCCCACGAACCTGGGGATCGCCTCGGGGCATCACCTCATCATCGCCGCCAGTTGGAAGGGTTTTTCTGGCACCTTGAGCAGGAAGGTTTTGTTCGGCGCGGACCGAGTGGTTCTTGGGAGGGCATGAAGTCGCCACCTTCCAACGATCCGGAGACCCTATGGCGTGCGGGTTGGTCGAAACACCCCGCATTCTATTCTGACTATCTTCTCCAAGGTCGATTCGCGGCGCGTCTGAATGAAGTCATGCGCGGAGAGGTGGATCCACGAGAAATACTCTTCCCTCCCGGGTCCACCACAACCCTGGCCACCTTCTATGCAAACTCGCCGAGTTTCCGAATTGTGAATCGCATGATGCGGGCGGCTCTCGAACGGATTCGATCCAGCCGCCCAGAGGGAAGTATCCTTCGTGTCCTGGAAGCAGGGGCGGGAACCGGTGGGCTCACCGGACAGTTGTTGCCGGCACTCGACCGGTTGGGAACTACGTATACCTTCACGGATGTCTCGCCAGTGTTTCTCTCCCGCGCCGAGCAGCGGTTCGGCGATTACCCTTTCGTAGATTTTCGCACCCTCGATCTCGAAACCGACCCGCATAATCAAGGATTTGAACCTGGTTCTGTGGATGTCCTTGTCGCGGTGGACGTGTTCCACGCTACACGGGATTTACGCAAAACCCTTCAACATGTGCGTCGCCTATTAGCGCCGGGCGGCGTGCTGCTATTCGTGGAGGTAGAGGCACGAAGTGCTGCCGCGGATTTGGTGTTCGGGCTGACTGAGGGATGGTGGCGCTTTGAAGACTTCGACCTTCGCCCAGAATCTGCGCTTTTGCCTCGTGATCGTTGGATCGAGTTGTTACGTGAAACAGGTTTCGAAGACCTCGAGGCCCTCTCGCTGTTGCCGGGCGAAACTCCATCCGCCCAGGTGGTGGTGTTGGCAAAAGCCGGAGAGATCATGGCCGCATACACGCCGGTCGCCGATGACACCATCGCAGACGTTACGGTCTTAGAGGCTTCACCCGTCGAGCTCGCGACCGAAGAAACTCCTGCGGACAAGGTTCTCGTTGACTCGCCACAATCTGCGCCCGTGGATTCGGGCTTGTGGCTACTGTTCACGGACCAACCCGTCTCAAACAACGGAAACTCCCGAGGGGTGGGTGCATCCCTCGATGCGCTCTTGCGGGAAGAGGGCGCCAAGACTCTTCTGATAGAGCGGGGTGAAGTTTACCAAGCTCCTCTAAACGATCTTGCCACGGTGCCTCCCGGCGATCCCGAAGCCATGGACCGCCTGATCCAGGACATCGACTCCGCAGAAAAAATCCGCGGTGTTGTTCATCTCTGGAGTCTGGATTCGGCAGGCGAGATGTCCTTGGAAACTTTGAGACGAGCAGAAGTATTGGGTGCCCACAGCGCGCTTCACATGGTGCAAGCGCTGGATAAGGCCAATCGAATCGACCCGGGCATGACGCTGATGACGGTGACGCGTGGGGTGCAGGCGCCGCCTGGAACCTCGTATCCCATAGCGGCTGGTCAGGCTGCCGTCATCGGTTTGGGTCGGGTAATCATCAACGAGTACCCAGACATCCAAATACGAATGGTTGACCTGGGAGGTGATCCCCCAGCCGAAGACGCGGCTAAGCTTTTACGCGAATTGCGAAGTGATGATCTTGAGGAAGAGATTGCTCTCCGGGGTGAGTCGCGCTTCGTACCCCGATGCACACGGGTTCGAGATATTCGGCGCCCATTGCATCGCCACGCTGTTGAAGACATGGACTTTCGTCTGCACGCATCGACCGCCGGAGCTATGGATCAACTTGCATGGAGAGAGGTAGCTGGCGCGAACCTCGGTCCTCACGAAGTGGAGATCGAAGTGATGGCCGCCGGGCTCAATTTCCGCGACGTACTCAAGGCCATCGCCCTTTATCCGGCCGAGGCCGATGACTATCTTCTGCTTGGCGACGAATGTGCTGGGCGGGTTACCGCAGTGGGATCCGAAGTGAGCGACATCGAGATCGGGGGCGCCGTGGTGACCATGGCTCGGGGATGTTTTGCCTCGAGGGTGGTTGCTCCAGCCGCCATGGTGCTTCCATTACCCGAAGGCATGAACTACGAAGATGCAGCAACCTTGCCGGTGGCCTTTCTTACCGCTCACTATGCGCTTCACGAAGTTGGCCGGCTTCGCAAGGGCGAAAGCGTGCTCATTCAGGCCGGCGCGGGTGGGGTCGGTATGGCGGCGATCCAGATTGCGAAACGGACTGGAGCTACCGTATTCGCAACTGCAGGGAGCCCGGAAAAGCGCGAACTCCTGAAGTTGATTGGTGTCGATCATGTCCTCGATTCCCGATCCTTAACCTTTGCCGACGAAATTTTGAAGCTTACGGATGGGCGTGGCGTGGATGTGGTGCTGAACTCCCTGGCCGGCCGCGCCATCCAAAAAGGTTTGGCTTGTCTTGCTCCCTTCGGCCGGTTTCTGGAGTTAGGCAAACGCGACATTCAGGAGAATAGCCGCATCGGGATGTGGGCCTTCCGCAAGAACCTTTCCTTCCAGGTTATTGACCTGGGAAGCATGGGACAGGAGCGTCCCGAGTTACTGGGTGAGATGTTCCGGGAACTTGCGACCCGGTTCCGAAAGAGTGAGTACCATGCTTTGCCCTACACTGTTTTTCAGGCCTCGCGTGTCGCGGAGGCCTTCCGTTACGTGGCTCAGGCCAGGCACATCGGTAAGGTGGTGATATCGCTTCGCGATAAAAATGTTCAGATCGCTCGCCGCGATCCTGAGCCCATGAGTTTTCGTGCCGATCGCACCTACCTGATCACTGGCGGTTTAAGTGGCTTCGGATTAAGCACGGCCCAGTGGATTGCCAAGCAAGGTGGCGGCAACCTAGTGCTCGTAAGTCGTAGCGGACCCGCGACGGTGGAGTCTCAGGAGGCAGTGCGTGAGATTGAGAGTCTCGGCGCGAACGTGTTGGCGGTGGCCGCCGACGTCACGGACTTGGAATCGATGCGCAGCGTTCTCGATCAAGTTCGGGCCACGTTCCCTCCCTTGGGCGGAGTGTTCCACTCCGCCGTAGTATTCGACGATCGGGTTATTCATCAGTTAGACACGGAACGATTCTCCCGGGTGATGAACCCCAAGGTGAGTGGAACTTGGATTCTCCACGAGCTGACGCTCAAAGATCCCCTCGATCACTTTGTGCTCTACAGTTCGGTAAGTTCTTGGGTGGGCACCCCGGGACAGGCCAACTACGTGGCCGCGAATGCGTGCATGGATGCGTTCAGCGCTTTCCGGGTTCAGGCAAATCTTCCGGTGCTGGTGGTTGATTGGGGACGTCTCGACGAAGTGGGGTATGTTGCGCGCAACGCCGAGGTCGGAGATATTTTGACTCGTCGCGGATTCCTCGGCTTTTCACCCGACCAGGCGATGGACGGCCTCGGCTCTATGCTCCAGAGCGAGCGCAAGCAACTCGGTTTCATTCGCCTCAACTGGGACGTCTCGGGACCGGCCCTAAGTAAGATGCGCATTGCCCGTCGGGTGGCCACTCTGTTCGGTGAACTTGCCGCCGAAAAGGCAGCCGACGATGAAGGTAGTCGCGTGCGTGAAGCTTTGCGCCACGCGGCTCCGGACGAACGAAAGACGATCCTTCTGGACTATGTCCGTGGACGGGTGGCTAAAGTGCTTGGCGCCTCGGCGGCAAAGCTCGATGTGGAACGGCCCCTCAACGAACTGGGTTTCGATTCGCTCATGGCGGTGGAACTGAAAAATCACATCGATAGCGACCTCGCCATCTCGTTACCCACGCGTTCCATGATGGAAACTCCGTCGATTACAACACTCACCGATGCGGTGGATGGTGTGTTGAG
>JABDJR010000433.1 GCA_013003415.1 Candidatus Eiseniibacteriota bacterium
GCTCCGGTACCTACCTCAAAAACCGTCAATCGGGGTATTGGCATGGAGGGGATTGGCTGTCTGATCGCGGGTGTTTTTGGAACTGGAAACGGAACCACCTCCTACAGTGAAAACATTGGTGCCATTGGCCTCACGCGAGTAGGAAGCCGCAAGGTGGTGCAGGTTGGCGCCATTCTCATGATGGTCCTTGCCGTCTTCGGAAAGTTTGGTGCGCTCTTCACCACAATCCCACAGCCCATCGTGGGCGGCATGTACTGCGCCATGTTCGGCATGATTGCCGCCGTAGGACTCTCCAACCTTCAGTTCGTCGACCTGAACTCGGCGCGCAATCTGTTCATTCTCGGCTTCGCCCTCTTCATGGGACTCTCCCTTCCGGAATACATCGCCGCGAACCCGGTTGCCTTCGAACCGGCTTGGCTCGCGAGCGTCATCAACACGCTGGGATCAACCGGAATGGGTGTGGGAGCCGTGATTGCCCTGGTGCTCGACAACACCATTCCCGGAACGCCCGAAGAGCGCGGTCTAACGGCATGGTCCAAGGGCTAGTAAGAGTTAGCCCACCCTTATGCGAAAAAACATAAAGGGTGGGCTATGCTCAAACATTCTCGCGTCCCGGCCCTAGGCGCTGGGATACGCTGCATAACTTGTTAGGCCGTTCCGCTGCGAAACTCGCCGCCCACCCTTTTGCTTTTTTCGCAAAGGGCGGGCCGAAACTCCCTAGTCCAGAACCATGACGCGTTGGACCAGCTGCGCATCCTGCGATCGCAGCCGGATAAAGTAGATACCAGAAGCAACGCGATGCCCCCGCTCATTGCGTCCACTCCACGACATGGCATGCTCCCCAGCCGCCAAAACTTGGTTGGACGACAGGGTGTTCACGAGACGACCACGGAGATCGTAGATGCCCAAGTCAACCGGTTGATCCGACGGAAGCGAGAATCGAATCGAAGTGGCGCCATGCATGGGGTTGGGAGCGGCGGGCTGGAGAGCTAACTTGCTTCCATTGCCGAAGGGCGTGCTTACGCTTGATCGTCCGAGGGTTAGGGTGCCGCCGTCAAAGGCGATGCTCGTCACGTTTACGGGGAAGAGCGCGTTCAAGTGCGTCATGACGCTGCTGACGTTCGCGTAGACGTTCACATCTTCGGGAATGATGACTTCGGACCCGGCGAGAACGCGAAGTCCGTCGTCTACACCAATGCCGAACAGGTAGAGCGCTTCTTGTCCGCCGCCGCGGTTGCCGTTGTCATAAGTGTCCGAGATCTGGAGCGTGATGCCATTGTCGGCCACAACTTGACCGACCCCGAAGTTCCCCGAAGTGGGTCCACCAGTACCGAGATCTTGACTGCCCGCTTCCAGCTGGTGAGAGCCAAAGGCAGAAGCATCGTCGAAGTAAAGGCGGCCGCCGTCTAGATCAACCTGACTCTCGGTGGTGTTCTCAAAGGTGAAGGCGCGCTTGATGTGAAGCGAAGAGCCGTCGGCCATGGAGATTGTGCGATCGCCTTGCTCCAAGTGAAGATTTCCAAACTCCATGCGACTGGTTGCCCCGCTAATATCAATCTGGAAGTCTCCGTCAAGCTCCCAAACGCTCGGTAATAGAATTTGACCGCCGCTGGCAATGTCGAAATCGAAGTTGTCCTGAGACGGGGTCACCATTTTGCGGACTCCGGATAGATCGATTATGCCGTCGAGGGATGCGGTGAGTCCTCGTGTGGGCGTACCTATAGCATTCAGATTGTCGGAGTAGAACTCAATCGTGGATAGGTCAATGCTGGAGCCCGTTCCAGAAGCTGAGAAGTTGTCGCCACTGGTGGCCGCCCCCGCAACATTGTAGTTATAGGCGGTTGCGGAAACCTGACCACCAAAGGTTTCTCCGTCCACAACGCTGACGCTGGTCCCGTCGATGTTACTCAGGATGGCCGTTGTGAATGTAATGCCAGAAGCGAGGGAAAGCGAGGATGCGGTGAGTGAGGTAACACTCGGCGCGCTGATCGTCGAGCCACTTGGAAGGGAAAAGTCGGCGTCGTCAATACTTGTGGCCACGGGAATGTTAATGGTGGTGGACCCTCCTAGCCAGAAGTCGACGCCCGAAGTGGTAAGAAGGCTTGGCAATGTGTAGGAGGTTAGGGTGATGTCCAGCACGGTATTTCCGATCATCGTCGCAAGACTCGAAAAATCGACGTCCCCATTGGTGTCGATCGAAATGACAAGATGATCACTGCCGCCAGCGCCCGTGAACGAAGTCAAGTTGCTAAGATCAATTACCCCACTGTCGCCGGCCGTCATGGTTCTAGTCGGGCTACCCAGCAAGTTGGCTGAGTCGTTAAAGGTCACCAAAGAGGAGAGGTCTAATAAGGTTCCGACACCCTCAGCGGCAAAGATCTGTGCGTTCGAAACGACTCCTGGGACGTCGTAGTCATAGGTCGTTGCCGTGATCGATGAACCAAAAGTGCTTCCACCGGCAAGCTGAAAGAGAGAACCATCAATATTACTAAGCGAGCCCGTGGTGAAAGAAGCGGTGCCTTCGATGAAGCACCCGGTTGCAGTTAGTGATGTCAGGTTCGGAGCAGTCAGAGTCGAGCCGATCTCAAGGTCTAGGAAGCCCTGGTCGATCGAGGTAATCAAGGGCATGGAAAGGGTGTTTCCGCCATCCAAATAGTATTCGGTTCCCGTGGAAGTGGTGAGCGAGGGAAGCGTATAGCTTGGAATGTTGATTTGGAACTGGACGTTGTTCGTGAGTGTGGTTAGGGAGCTCAGATCAATGTCGCCACCCGTAAACAGCTCGATGCTAAGCCGGTCGGCACCCGCCGCGCCTACTAAGGTCGTAACGTTCGACATATCGATAAAGCCATTGTCACTAGCATCAATGAATCGGATCGGGCTGCCGAGCAAGTTGGCGTTGTCGGAGAAAGAGGTTAGCGACGATAGATCCAAGGCCGATCCGGCTCCGGTGGCTTGCATGGTGTTGCCACTGGCATCCGCACCCGTCACGTCGTAGTTGTA
The DNA here is from genome assembly GCA_013003415.1 of Candidatus Eiseniibacteriota bacterium. Taxonomy (GTDB): domain Bacteria; phylum Eisenbacteria; class RBG-16-71-46; order JABDJR01; family JABDJR01; genus JABDJR01. The sequence continues at coordinate 3,001 of JABDJR010000433.1, forward strand.
AGTCGTGGCGGAGATGCTGCTCCCAAAAGTAGCGCCGCCCGAGACGCGAAAGCGACTTCCGTCTACATTACTCAAGGTCCCTGTGGTTAAGGTGCCGGTGCCATCGAGGTCCACATCCGAAGCGGTCAACGAGGTGAGGCTAGGCGCGGTGGCAGCACCGGTGGTTGCTACATCAAAAGCACCTTGGTCATGGTCGGAGAGCACAGGAAGGGCAAAGCTAGATGCGGCCCCGACCTCAACCCGGAGTTGCTCAGAAGTCGTCAGAGCAGGAAGGCTGTACCCGAAGATATTCGAGGTGAAGATGGTGTTGCCGCTCTGTGTGACTAGATTGTTCAAATCGATGTCACCCCCGGATTCTACCTTCAAGGCGAGCTTATCGCTGGTTCCCAGGCCACCCACGAGCGTGGTTACGTTTCCAAGATTGATGGAACCGCTGTTGCTGGCCGTAATGGTTCGCGTGGGGGAGCCTAGTAAGTTGGCGTTGTCGGAAAAAGAAGTGAGGGAAGACAAGTTGATTGCGGACCCAACCCCGTCGGCAAACATGGTAACGCCCGAAGCCGCGGCACCGGTTACGTCGTAGTTGTAGCTCGAAGTGGTGACACTGCTCCCAAAGGTGGCGCCCCCGGTGACGGTGATGCGGCTACCGTCAAAATCTGAAATAGAGCCGGTGGTTAGGCTGGCCGTGCCGTCGAGGAAGATGTCGGTAGCGGTTACGTTTGTCAGACTGGTTGCGCTGATACTTGTGCCGCTTTCTTGATCGAACTCTCCTTGGTCTTGAGTAGCCAGATTGTTCATAGTAAGTGGGGTGGTGCCGATGAGTTCAAACCGTGTGGTGGTGGCACTGGTAAGGGCGGGGAGGCTATAGGCCCCCGTGTCGAGTTCAATGTTTACGTTGCCGCTGGTGGTGGTTAGAGCCGTTAGGTCGATGTTGCCACCCGAACTGGCCGAGAAACGAAGTACGTCGGCACCAGCGCCGCCAACGACGGTGGTAAGTGATGACAAATCAATCGAACCACTATTGGTAGCGGAGATGGTGCGCGTGGGAGAGCCGACAAGGTTTCTATTGTCGGTATAGGTTGCAAGAGAGGAAAGGTCTAGAACAGAACCGACCCCACTTGAGCTATGAATGATACCGCTGGATGGGCTTGTGCCGAAGGAATAGCTCGTGGCACTAGTTTGAAACAGTCCCCCGCTATCGACTTGGAATAGTCCTTCGTCAATGTCATTGCCCGTACCGTTAGCGGTCAATGTGCCACCGGATACTACAATGGCTCCTCGAGCGGTGATGTCATTCAAGATGTCGAGACTGTTTCCAGTAAGAATGTTGAGCGTACTTGAGGACCCCAAGTTCAAAGAGTCGACCGCCGAGGATCCGGCCACATCGAAATCTACAAGTTCGGAACTAGGGATGACCACGTAGTAGGTTGTTCCGGTGTTGATCGGTATGGACCCGCCCAAGTCCCAGTTGTCGGAGTTGGACCAAAGGTCGTTTGCCCCGAGACTTGTCCAGTTGGCGGTTACCTGAGCGGAGCCGACGGAAGCAAAACCCGGAAGAAGAACGGACACGGCAAGAAGGAACGCAAGCCAAGCGGTGGCACGGCGCATGATGGGGACCCCCTGTAGATGAAACTAGGTGATGATGTGGTGGCCCCTAGATTATAACAGGCGAATCTTCGTTTTCTAGGCGTCTGGAGGAAGTTGACTGAAGCGTCGAACATCCTTGGCAAGGCGGCGGTAACTTGGATAATTACAGAATAGGGAAATGTTCTAACTTTCAAAACGCCTGAACGGATAAAAGCAGGGGTTGGCATAAGGATCGTAAAGCGCCAGGTATTTCACAGGCTTGGATTCGTCTTGGCCCTGAAGAAAAAAGTCAGTCGATTCAAGAAAGCGAGTGAACGGAAGTTCGTCACGGCTTGCGACGCCATCCTGAATAGGGCCGAGGGCTTCTTCGTAATCGATTAAGAATTGCTCAAGCCCCTCGGGGTCAATTTCCAGGTAATGAAAGTGCTGCAGAAAAGAAGCTTTGACGAGCCTTCTTGTGTCCAGCTTCTGTGCACAACCAAACGCTCCGCCAATTCCAAAGGGGATGCTTGCTGCGGCTACGACTTGAATGAAGGACCGCCGGGACATCGTCATGGTCTATCCAAACATCTTTTCCGCGGCAAAAAGCGCCAAAGCGGAAATGGTAAGGGTTGGATTAGCAGGGGCGGCGGTTGGGAACGTGCTACCGCCCAGTACGACAAGGTTCCTAATTTGGTGGTGAACCGAGCCCTCGTCGACGACACTGGATGCGGGATCTGTACCCATGACGGTTGTGCCGAGGTTGTTGGACTCCGTTTGATGCGCGTAGTGCACACGTCGCATCCGTTCTACGGGAAGTGCACCGATCACATTGGAGATCCGGAGAGGAGTGGCGTCGATGGCGCGTTGGGTGTAGTTCGATCGGCCTTCGAAAACCACCTGAGGTTTGTCGGGGTCGGAGGAGGAAACGGACACAGAGTTCTTTACGTCTCTTAAATCTTCAAAGATAACCTTCATGCGAAGAAACTGAAGCCACCGCCCGCGAACCGGTTGCACTTCGGGTCGATTGGAGGTTTCAATAAGTCCTGCGGCAAACTCACTTCTTCGGGGGCCGTCATGAAGAGAGTAGCCGTGTCCTGTAGTTGCCGTGCTGCCCTGAAAATTGTCCATGTCCTCGAGCTGCAACAAGAACGTGCTTGAGTATTGCTCGATCAGCCCCTCTCCAACCGGGCCGTAATCCAAGCCCGACTTCAAAAGCAGGAATGGGTTGAAGATTGCGTTAGCCCCTAGAACGACGGTGTCGCCATTGGCTGTGGTTTCCCCGGAAGAAGTTCTGTAGGTGGCTCCTGTAGCCACGCCGTTTTGAACTTGAATGCGAGTGACCTCGGCTCCGGTTCGGACCCGCACTCGGGGATCCTTAAGAACGGACTGCATGCCATTGAGAATGGTGAATTTCGCATCGACGGGGCACAGGGTGCACACGCTGGAGTTGCAGCACTTCGCCCGGTCCGAAAGGCTTTCCGTAGGTCGGGCAGATGGCGCAGCGAAAAAGTGGTTCGGCAGCGCTTCCTTGAGTGTCTGGTCAGGAAGACTAAAGGTGTGAGGGCGTTGGGGGTAGGGTCGGCTACGAGGGAAAGGGGAGTCTTCGCTGGGACCGGCCACGCCCATGATGTCTTCGGCGTCGCAGTAGGACTCCTCAAGATCGTTGTACGAGATAGGCCAATCAGCGCCGACGCCGTAGATGGTTTGGAGTCTGAAATCAGATGGAAGCATGCGGGGCGTGCTGGCTTCCCAAGATTGTGACGTGCCGCCCAGACCAAAGCTAAAGATCCATGGTTTCTCTCCCGCGGACTCGTTCAGATAGCTGTTGTCTTCTTCTTCACCCAAGGTTCCCCGGTTTAGAACCCGATCGGCATGGGGCACCCTCGCTCCTCGTTCAAGAATGAGCACACGGGCGTTTCGGGGGGCCTTCTCTAGGTAACGATGCAGGAAGAATGTTGTGACAAAGCCACTTCCCACCGCAACGACGTCATAGTTTTCTGCCATTAAGCAAGGAGACTAAGCACGGCCTCGCTTGGTGGCTAGAGCAAACTTTCCCGAGCCCATGAGAAACAGAGCAAGGTAGACCAGCATGAGTTCCATGGCGTGGGAGGCGGCGTTCCATCCCGAACCAGGATTGTCCTCGGGTAAGCTCAAGTGCATGACCATCGCCACGAGCATGGTGAATGTGAGCATGAGCGCAGCCGGCCGAAAGAATAGGCCTAGGATGAGAAGAACCGACCCGACCGACTCGGCGAAGGCCGCCAAAAAGCCCCAGAATTTCGGAGCAAAGTTAAGGCCGAGGTTTGACATGGACCCACCCACGTTTTCCCATAGCTCAGGTCCGCCCGTGATTTTTCCCCACCCATGAAGAATGAGCATGGAGAGACCTATTCCAACCCGTAGAATGAGCAGCCCTAGGTCGCGGTTAAGAGGCGCACCTGAAAGTAAGCCCTTTAAAAGTCTCATCGTTTCACATTCCTTCTGGTTGAGATGGTGGCCCTTCTGATCTCCTAGTGAGGCGAACTAACCCTCTGTGGGGCGCGATCTTATCACAGGTTTTCCATCCGCCGGCAAGGGCCCCTGTGGTCTATTCAGAACCCCGGTAACCACCTAAAATGGGCGGCCCGGAAACTGGCCACAAGGAGTCCCCCATGTTTTATCGCTTTTGGAAGACGGCCCTAGCTTTTCTTGCTTTGGGTGTATTGCTTTCGAATCCCGCATTCGCAATTGATACCGAAGACACGCGCATGCTCCACAACCCTGCGGTCAGCGAAAACCACATCGCTTTTTCATACTCAGGAGATTTGTGGGTTGCGGATCGGGATGGGGGCAACCCCCGTCGCCTCACCTCACACATTGGAGATGAGGTACTCGCTCGTTTTTCTCCCGACGGAAAAACGATTGCCTTCACGGCAGAGTACGACGGCAATCTCGATATCTTTACCGTCGCGGTCACGGGGGGGGTGCCGAAAAGACTCACTTGGCACCCAGGTCCCGATTTGGTTCGTGATTTTGCTCCTGATGGAAAGTCCGTCCTTTTCGTATCCGCGCGTAACACGCACACCAATCGGTTTTTGCAGTTGTACTCCGTTTCTCTTGAAGGCGGGATGCCGACACAACTACCTGTACCATCCGCCTGGAAAGCTTCCTATTCGCCGGATGGTTCCAAGATCGCCTACACTCCGCTTCAGGAGCCTTTCGCCCAATGGAAGCACTATCGCGGGGGGCGAATCTCTAGAGTGTGGGTTTACGACGTGAAGACCCAAGACGTGGTTGAAGTCCCGAAACCCGAGGGTGGCTGTAACGACACCGATCCCATGTGGGTGGGGGATAGGGTCTATTTCACCTCGGACCGAGCCGGCGAGTTCAACTTATTTTCTTTTGATCCGAGCACGAATCAGGTTACCCAACAAACCTTCGACGCCGATTTCCCCATGCGCGGGGCGTCGACAGATGGGAAAACCATTGTCTACGAGAAGGCCGGGTACCTTCACATCTTTAACGCACTAAACCCGGCGGCGAAGCGACTGCAGATTGGAATCTCCGCAGATCTTGTGGAGACGCGTCCACGCTACATGAGTGGCGATCAGTACATCCAGGCGGCAAGTCTTTCGCCCTCCGGTTCCCGAGCGGTTTTTGAGTTTCGCGGCGAGATTGTTTCCGTTCCCAAGAAGAAGGGAGATGTCCGGGTTCTCACGCACACGCCGGGTGTTCATGAGCGGTCTCCGGAG
>JABDJR010000126.1 GCA_013003415.1 Candidatus Eiseniibacteriota bacterium
AAGGCTATCGATGCCATGCTCAAAGCCCAATCGGGCGATGGGCAGGCTGAGGCCGATAGCCCTATTCAACCTTTCAGTGTCCTAAGGCCGTCGCAACTTGCACGCTGGCTGAGGATTCCGGTCGAAACTTCACTGGACGCTTTTGCGGTGGGGTTGTCGGAGTTTCTGTCTATGGAAACTCGGGGATCCGTTTGGGTTCAGCCCTCCTCAGTCGAACTGGTGTACTTCTCTGAGTTGACGCAGTCGGTTGGAGCTCCCTCGGCTACGTTCTTGTTGGATGTGTCGGGTGGTGACCAGTCCGGCGTAGGTCTCTTCGATTGGGGGCTTGATATCGGTTCTGCTCTGCTCGAGAAAATGCTTGGCGGAGACGGAGAGCCCATGAAGGGTTCACGAGGCTTCACCAGTATCGAACAGCAGGTCCTGAGCCGAGTGACGACCCAGGCTTACGCGCCCTTAAGGGATGCCTTTCGCGAGATGCTGACTTTGGCCACGCGAGCTCCGGAGTTCGAACCGAGCCCCCCTATGCTCAAGGTGGCGTCTCCCCAGTCGCGTTATATAAACGCTTTGTTTTCCATTCGAAGTGGGGCAATGGAAGGGACTATTTCGTTGGGTCTCCCTTTGGCGTGCGTGGAGGCGGCTCTTGAGAGACGGCAGAAAGACCGCGGCACCCCTGGAGAAACCGACAAGGAATCCAAATCCATGTTGGGTTCGGATTTGAAACACGCATCGGTAACGGTAGCCGCACGATGGAAACGCGTGTTGCTTTCAATGCGACAGATTTCAGAAATGAAGGAGGGGACGGTCATCAATCTCATGCAAGACCGGGAAAGCCCCATCCAGATTTGTGTCAATGGAAGAGCCATGTTTGAGGGAGTCGCGGGACAAGCGCGAGGCAACATGGGAGTTCGAATTACTCAGGTTCTTTCGGATCCAGTACCCGAAAGTCCTACATCAGGAAAGCACGGGAGAGTTCAATGAGTAGCGATCCAATGGAAGCGGTTCCAAATCCAGAGTCGAACCAAGGAGGCGCAGGCCTCTCAATGGAAGCCCTAATGGACGTTTCACTGCCAGTCGTCATCGAAATGGGGCGGACCACCTTAGCCTTGAACGAGATTGCCAAGCTAAAGCGCGGTTCCGTCGTGCAACTCGATGGTTTGGTTGGGGACCCCGTCTCCATTTTAGTGAGTGACCGGAAGATCGCCGAGGGTGAAGTTGTGGTTATTGGTGATCATCTTGGAGTTCGCATCTCCAAAATCTTAAGCGACGCCGAAACCGGAGAGTCTGCGTGATTGACTCGGGTTTGCTAGAAGTTCTAGCGGCATTTCTATTTTTGCTTGTGCTTCTGTACGTAGCCTATCGGCTGCTCAGAAAGATGCAAGGAGCGTCGGTTCCGGGGGGGGCCGACGTTCCTCTGCGTCTTCTCAGACGGGTCTCGATCGGACCTAAGCAGGGAGTTGGTCTTCTCCAAGTGGCGGATCGCGTGCTTGTCATATCGATCGCCGATGGCGGAGCAAGGCTTCTAACCGAACTGAAAGATGAATCTCTAACCGAAGTGTTGGAGAGTGTGTCCGAGTCCAAGGGTTCTAAGGTCAGCAAGCACCCCTTCGCCAGAAAGTTTTTGCCCTTGCTCATTCTTGGATTGAGCTTCCTTTGTATTTCGGGGACGGCTCTGGCACAAGGTTCTTTACCTCCAGATCCCATTCCCGCGGATGCCTCAGGGTTTCCCAATATCCCCGTAGATATCACGGTGGGGGATGGAGATGCGCCGTTTCGCCTTTCGGGAGCGGTGGGTCTTGTCGTTTTCATGGGAGTTCTCACGCTTCTACCTGCGTTAGTCCTTCTTATGACGAGCTTCACACGCATTCTTATCGTGCTTCAGTTTTTGAAGCCCGCACTAGGTACTCAGAACACGCCTCCCATGCAACTCATGGTGGCTCTGTCGGTGCTCCTAAGTAGCGTGGTGATGAATCCGGTTCTCCAGGAGGTCAACGAGGTCTCTCTTAAACCGCTGCAGGCGGGAACGATTGACCAGGCCGAGGCTTACCGTCAGGGGATTGAGCCCTTTCGGGAGTTCATGCTCGCTCAAGTCGGAGATACGGACCTGAGTCTGTTTATGGATATGGGAGGTATTGATCAAGACACGGTAGCGATTGAAGACGTACCCACAATGACGCTGATCTCGGCTTTTGTGACAAGCGAGCTGCGACGCGCTTTTCAAATGGGCTTCATGATTTTTATCCCGTTCATTGTGGTGGATCTCATTGTGGCGTCGGTTCTCATGAGTCTAGGTATGTTCATGCTGCCACCGATGATGATCTCGCTGCCCTTCAAACTGCTTCTCTTCGTGTTGGCAGACGGCTGGACCCTGGTGGTTAAGAATTTGGTCCTAAGCTTTGGGTAACATGATGTCACTTGACTACGCGATCGAAACCATTCGCCAGGCCGTTATTCTGACTCTAATTATTGCAGGGCCTTTGCTCGTGACCTCGCTTCTGGTGGGTGTGTTTGTCAGTTTGATTCAGGCCGTAACCCAGATTCAGGAGCAAACCCTAACCTTCGTTCCTAAGCTTCTCATCTTGGGGGCCATGTTTCTTATTCTCTTGCCCTGGATGATTGGTCGGTTGGTGGAGTTCTTGACCGTCACTTTTGTCAGTCTTGGATATTCAGGTTTTTAGCATGGATCCCATCAACACCATTTTCCAAACCAGTTCCTGGCCAACCTTCGCCTTCGTGGCTACAAGAGTGGGCGGGCTAATGACAGCGGCGCCTTTATGGTCCATGACCGGGTTGCCGCGTCTTGCTAGGGGAGCGGTAGCGGTGACGATGTCGGTAGTTCTGCTTCCGGTCGTGCCTCAAGTTACGGATCCCGGTTCCCTTGCCACCATCTCTCTGTCTATGGGGATGGAGTTTTTGATTGGACTGTTGATCGGATTGACCGCGGCCGTGTTTCTACACGGTGCAGGTTTGGCAGGGGAAATCATCATTTCTCAAATGGGATTGAACCTGGGACCCAGCGCCGCCTCTATGTCCGACGTTTTGGTTCCGGGTGTGGGTCAGTTGAAGACCGCTATGGTGACCTTGATCTATTTGGGTATCGATGGCCACCTGATCCTACTTCGTGGAGTGGCAGACAGCCTTCAGGCGTTCCCACCGGGAATGGCATTCATTCCCGATGCGGGTCCTCCCTTGGCGATTCACCTCATGACCACAATGTATAAGGCCGCTATCCAGGCTGCGGCACCGGCCATGGTTGCTTTGGTTCTGATCGATGTGGCGGTGGGTATTATGAGTCGCGCGGTGCCTCAGTTGAACGCCATCATGGTGTTGTTCCCCGTCACAATCTTGCTGGGTCTTGTCATGGTGGCTGCGGCCATGCCTATGACGGCCCAGGCTATGTACGGCTGGATGGCCGATCTTGGTCATCACGTTGGCGTTGTGCTAGAAGCCCTCTCTAAAGCGAAGGGAGGTAATTAGCATGGCGAAAGAAGGAGCCGGTGGGCAAGAACGGAGTGAAGACCCTACTGGGAAAAGGCGTGCCCAAACCCGAGAAGAAGGCCAAGTTGCCAAGAGTTCCGAGCTGTCTTCGGCTGCTGTTTTGCTTACCGCTACCGGCATTCTAATGACCTTTGGCGGAACGATGTTCGTGGAGTTCGCGAGTTCCACCATGCGTGAAACGCTGAATGCGATGTCGTATTCCGAACTTGGTGGGTACGGGGCTGCCGGCTTGGTGCTTTCGGTTACCGGTTCCTTTATGAAGACCTTCCTACTCTACTCTGCCGTTCTCATGGGCCTTGCTGTGCTCGTGAATTCGATGCAGGTGAAGGGGCTCTTGACTCTTAAACCGATCATGCCAAAGTTTAGCCATGTCAACCCTTTCGAGGGAGTGAAGCGTATCTTCAGTGGCAATAGTGTCTTTACCGGGACGAAAGCCTTACTCAAGTTCTTGGCTATCGGCTGTGTTCTTTGGTACCTCCTGAGCCGGTCCCTTCCCGAGCTGCTTGTGCTCAACGACGCCAGCATTTTCACGTCGGTTTCTATGATGAAACGGATGTTGTTTCGCTTTGCCCTTCTCATGGGCGTGGCCTATCTCCTTATGGCGGTCGTGGATTACGCCTATCAACGTCGACGGATTGAACAGGGTATGAAGATGTCGAAGGAAGAGATTCGGCAGGAAAACAAGGAAACCGAAGGTAACCCGGAAGTTAAGCACAAGATCCTGGCCCTTGCCCGTGGGTTTGCCCGCCGGAGAATGCTCCAAAACGTTCCTCAGGCGGATGTGGTTGTGGTGAACCCGACCCACATCGCGGTGGCTCTTAAGTACGACACCAGCGTTTCGCCGGCTCCCATGGTGATGGCCATGGGTCAGAGAAAGCTCGCGGCTCGGATTAAGGAAATTGCTCGCAAGGCTAATGTTCCTGTGGTGGAAAACAAACCCATTGCCCGAGCGCTATTGGCAACCGCCGAAGTGGGTAAGCCAATTCCTCCGGCTCTCTACGCGGCGGTGGCTGAGATTCTGGCCTTTGTGTATCGCCAAAAGGGTCGCTTTAAAGGTGTCAAAGACACGATGACCGCGAGAGGGAGTAGGG
>JABDJR010000476.1 GCA_013003415.1 Candidatus Eiseniibacteriota bacterium
CATGTCGTATCGCGATATGAGTGGGGTACTCGAAATTGCAGAGAAGACGGTTAAGTCCCGTCTCTACACCGCAAGGAAACAGCTCGGTGAAATACTTCTTAGGAAAGGTGTAACAAGCTCGTGATCAGTGAAAAGGTACGCGAGCTCATCGACAGAAGCGTCGATGGAGAGACTTCAGCCGAAGAGTTGACCAAACTCAATAACATTCTCGCTGTCGACGAAGCCGCCCGTACCTACTACGAAGAGGTTTCACAGGTCGTCAATCTTTTAGAGGCGATTCCCGAGGGGACACCACCGGTCGATCTCAAACACGAGATCATGAGTGCGATTCTGGACGATCGCACCACGGTGGTTCGGGATCGCAAGTGGTACGAGCCCATTCTCGAGGCATTTAGGCCACCCCGCCATCGTGCGGTCTTCTCCTTTGCGGGGGGCGCAGGCCTTGGGTTGTTCGCAGCCTGGATCATCTTGGGCGGGAATACGTGGACGGTTCCCGGTCAAGATCGGGCTGCGGTTGGGACGATGAGTCCTCTGGTCGACACAAAGCTTTTAGAGACGGTAGATCGCTTCGAAGTTCCGGTGCAGGGCGGTAGTGCGGTTGTCGAAACGAAGCAAGGGGAAGGGTTAGTGGCGGCGGAGGTTACTGTCCAATCCAGTTCCGAACTGGAGATTACTCTTGAGCTGAATCCAACCGAAACTCAGGCCGTGGGGTACACCCACTTGGCTGAAGGTCAGGTTCCAAGTCACGTTGAGATCGAACTGAATCGCGTGAAGCTCACCCAAATTGGCGAAACCAAGGTCCTGATCGTGCTGCGACCAATCACCACGGCGCCCGGCCACCTCGAAGTGACGGTGGAAGACGGCGACCGATCCCAACAAGGGAAGCTCAAAACTCCTCGTAGTTGACCTCAGGGCAAGCCGGTTCGCACCTTCTCGGGCGACCGACTTTGGTTCTTGCCAACCTTTCGTGACTGTCTATGTATTTAGTACAGACACGGATTTTCGCAGAACCGTCTGACTCAGGAGGTAACATGGCAAAGAAGAATGTCCTATGGATCGTAGGTGTTCTCGCGGTTGGTGGGCTCGTTTATTTTAGTATGAGCGGCTTCCCCCCCGGTGACGACACTCAAGGGACCATTGGCGCAGCTCAAACCCACGACGACTCGCCTCTCTCCAAGGATGATGTAAAGCTTGCCGATCAGGAGTATCAAGACTTCCTGCAGGGCGACATCTTTGAAGCACTCGTCAACGACGAGTCTTTCCGAGAAGCAGTTAACAACGAAGGTTTCAAGCGTGCAATGGCCGACCCCGGCTTCCAGAAAGCTCTCGCCGATCCCGGGTTCCAAATCGCTCTATCCGATCCTGGTTTTCAGCGTGCTCTAGCTGATCCTGGATTCCAGCGTGCACTTGCAGATCCCGGCTTTCAGCGAGCTCTAGCTGATCCCGGTTTCCACGTTGCTCTAGGTAACGAAGGTTTCAAAAAAGCGATGGCCGATCCCGGTTTCCACGTCGCTCTAGGTAACGAAGGCTTCAAGAGGGCACTCGCGGACCCTGGTTTCCAAGTCGCCATGAAAGATGGTGGTTTCCAACGCGCGCTTGCTGACCCGGGTTTCCACGTTGCTCTAGGTAACGAGGGTTTTAAAACGGCGATGGCCAACCCTGGCTTCCAAAAAGCTTTGGGTAACCCCGGTTTCCAACGCGCGCTTGCTGATCCTGGCTTCCACGTTGCCTTGGCAAACGAAGGCTTTAAAGTGGCGATGGAAAACGAAGGTTTCAAGGTTGCGATGCAAGATCCTGGTTTCCAGGTCGCCATGCAAGACCCTGGCTTCCAGGTTGCAATGGACAACCCTGGATTCCACGTTGCTCTTGGCAACGAAGGTTTCAAGAAGGCGCTGGCCAATCCCGGATTCCAAAAAGCTTTGGGTAACGGAGGCTTTCAGAAAGCTCTTGGCAACCCCGGCTTCCAGAAAGTTCTCCGGAACCCTGGCTTCCAAAAAGTTCTAGGCAATCCTGGCTTCCACGTTGCCCTAGGTAACGAAGGCTTCAAGAAGGCTCTTGCTGATCCTGGCTTCCAGGTTGCCTTGGGCAATCCTGGTTTCCAGGTCGCTCTGGGTAACCCTGGCTTCCAAAAAGCTTTGGGTAACCCCGGTTTCCAACGCGCGCTTGCTGATCCTGGCTTCCAGGTTGCCTTAGGCAATGAGGGATTCAAAACGGCGATGGCCAACCCTGGCTTCCAACGCGCCTTAAGTAACCCTGGGTTCCAGCGTGCGCTGGGTAATCCTGGGTTCCAGAAGGCCTTGGCCGACGGCGGTATCCAGGTGCTGCGGCCTTAGATCAGGCTTCGGTCCGATCGTCGCTCTGTAGCGTAAAATGTGAGATGCTGCGCCAGTCGCAGCATCTCCTTTTTATGGGGTAGGGGGTTTGCCATTCGTACGAGATCCGGAAGTCTTGTTCTTGCTCTCTTGTGTCTATTGGTATTGCCGTCTTTGGCCGGGGCTCAAATGGTGGCCATGGACACCGAACATCTGAAGGTCATCTATAACAAAACCACTCAGGCATCTTTGGCTGAGTACGTGGCTCGATGTTTTGAAGCGGCAATCCGATATCACGAAGAGCACTTTCACTACGAGTCGAAAGAACGCATCACCGTCATTTTGAGTGATATGGGCGATGCGGGAAACGCGGCGGCGGGGACGAACCCCCGCAATGCGGTCATGCTCACGATCTCGCCCATGCTCCTAGCCTATGAAACGTATCCTGCCGATGATCGAGTGTGGACGTTGGCAAACCATGAGTTGGTCCATATCGTTTCGTTGGACCAACCCGAGGGAAGCGACAACTTCTTTCGCACCCTCTTCTTCGGAAAGGTTACGGAGAAGAGCGAACACCCCCTCACCATCATGTTTGGCTATCTCACCACGCCTCGAAATTCCAGTCCTCGCTGGTATCGCGAGGGAATTGCGGTGTTCATCGAGACGTGGATGGCTGGGGGGTACGGTCGGGGGCAGGGCCCTTACGACGAGATGGTGTTCCGTTCCAAAGTGCTTGATGACTCGCGCATTTACGATCCTTTAGGGCTTGCCTCTGAAGGCATGCATGTCGATTTCCAGATTGGCGTAAACGCTTACCTCTATGGAACGCGATTCATTACTTATCTTGCCTATGCCTACTCTCCCGAAAAAGTCATGGAGTGGGTCTCGCGCCGAGAGGGCAGCGCTAAGTACTACGCTTCTCAGTTCAAGAAAGTTTTTGGGAAGTCGCTCGACGATGTGTGGGCGGAGTGGATTGGGTTTGAACGCGAGTTTCAGGCCGATAACATTGAGCGCATTCGAACCTATCCCATCACTTCTTATCGAGACATCTCAGATAAGGGCCTAGGTTCGATGTCCCGTGGTTACTACGACGCTGAAATTCGTGAGATTTATGCCGCGGTGAATTTCCCCGGAGAGGTCGGGCATATTGCTGCGATCTCGGTAGATACGGGATCCGTTCGGAAAATTAAAGATGTGAAGGGGCCTGCGCTTTTCACGGTTTGTTCTCTGGCATACGACCCCACCGAAAAGAAGCTGTTCTATACCACGGACAACTACGATTTTCGGGATCTCATGATGCTGGATCCTCAGACGGGAAAGACCAAGCGTCTCTTTAAGGACGCCCGGATCGGGGATCTTGCTTTTTGTAAGGCGGACCGTTCCTTGTACGGTATTCGTCACTTCAATGGTCGCACCACCTTAGTTCAGATTCCCTATCCTTATGAAGCTTGGACCGCCGTCTATTCGTGGCCTCACGAAGAAGTTGTCTATGACCTCGATGTTTCACCGGACGGTGAGCTGATTTCCACGGCCATGGGGGAGCCCGGGCGCCAAGTTCTTCAGGTTCTCAGTCTCACGGCCCTGCGTGGGGGAGATAAGACGCCGATCGCAGTGATGGAAGATTTCGGAAAACGAGTTCCCGCCAACTTTGTGTTCTCGGATGATGGGAAGTATCTCTACGGAAGCTCTTACTATACCGGTGCTTCGAATATTTTCCGCTACGAGGTTGCCACGGATAGCTTGGCTGCCTTGACCAATGCCGAGACCGGCTTCTTCCGACCGATTCCAATGGATGGCGATTCGCTGATTGTGGCTCGCTACACGGGGGAAGGTTTCGTCCCGGCCATGATTGCCGAGGAGCAAATCTACGATGTGGAACCTATCGCTTTCTTAGGGAACGAGCTGGCAAAAACAAAACCTTCTATCCGGGAGTGGAGAAACACGCTGCTCTCAACCGTGACCATCGACTCGACAACCACCAGTGAGTCACCCTACTCGGCTTTGGCCAATCTGAAAGTAGAGTCCATTTATCCGGTTGTCGAAGGATACAAGGACTATCCTGCCTACGGTCTTCGCTTCAATGTTTCTGACAACGTGTATATCCATCAGGTTGGGCTGACCGCTTCCTATTCGCCCAATACTCGAGTTCCAGACGATGAACGGCTTCACTTGAGTTTTGACTGGAAACGCTACGACTGGAGTTTGCATTTCAAACACAACGATGCGGACTTTTACGATCTTGTTGGCCCAACCAAGACCAGTCGCAAGGGGTCTTCCTTAGGAATCGGCTACAAGCGGGTGTTGGTCAACGACTCACCGCGGCACATGGATCTAAACTTTGATGTAACCGGCTACACGAACTTGGAGCGCTTGCCCGATTACCAGAACGTGCTTGTCTCCGACTCTTTTGACCAGCTTCTCACCGGCAGTGCAACCCTGAGCTATAGCAACACGCAGTTGTCCCTGGGAGCTGTCGATCAGGAGAAGGGTTACAAGTGGGTTCTCAACGCGTCATCGAACTATGTCAACGAGCGAGCCTTTCCCAGTACCTATGGCAGCTTGGATTTCGGCTTTCCCCTACCGGTCCACCATAGTTCGCTTTGGTTCCGCAGTTCTGCCGGTTGGGGAGGGAGAGGTCGAGATCGTGAGGAACCCTTCGCCAACTTCTTCTTCGGCGGCTTTGGTAACAACTATGTCGATCATGGATCGGCCAAGCGCTACCGGGAGGTCTACGCTTTCCCCGGAACCGAGCTCAACGAGATTGGCGGGACCAATTTCGGCCGGCTGCAGGCGGAACTCAATCTGCCTCCTATTCGATTCCGACGCTTTGGATTCACGTATCTGTATCTTACCTGGATACGGACATCTGTCTTTGGAACCGGAATTGTGACCAACATGGAAAACGATACCTATCGGCGCAGAGGCGGAGATTTGGGATCTCAGGTAGACTTTAGATTGACTCTGTTGAATCATTTGCGCATCACGGCTTCGGTGGGTTACGCGGCGGCGTTCGAGAAGGGCCGAAAAGCCACCGACGAGCTGATGTTCTCCGTAAAGATTCTGTAGCGCGGGCACTTTTTCCTCTGAGATCTCTGTGAACCTATTCGTTGCCATTCCAATAGGCCTCCTTCCGGTATTTCTTTTTCTGGCCGGCGGGATGTGGATGGACGGTTATAAGCTGGTTCACTTTAGGTCCATCCTTAAGGCCATCATTGTCGGGGGTGGAGCCGCCGCGGTGATTATGATTGTTCACATCTCCCTCCTTCGCTACGGGGGCGTGTCCCTCATGACCCTCATCCGCTACATCGCCCCAGTCTCTGAAGAGCTGGTAAAGGCGGCGCCGGTTGTCTACCTCATCCGAAGCCACAAGGTGGGTTTCGTCGTGGATGCGGCGATTTTAGGCTTTGCGGTCGGGGCAGGGTTCGCCTTCGTCGAGAACATCTACTACCTGAATCAACTTGAAGGAGCCGGCTTGGCCACTTGGGTGGCCCGAGGCTTCGGTACCGCGGTGATGCACGGTTCCACCACGGCCATGTTTGCCATCATCAGCAAGGGAATGTCAGATCGGCACAACAGTTTGAGTCCAGTGTACTTTCTGCCTGGGCTTTTGTTAGCAATGCTGATTCATTTCCTTTTCAATCAGGTTTTCATCAGCGTTCTTGCCATTGCGTTTCTGCAGGCGGCGTTTCTTCCTCCGCTCCTTCTGGCTGTGTTTGCCAGGAGTGAGAAAGCGACGCGAGACTGGCTGGGAATGGGTTTCGACACCGACGCGGAGCTTCTGGAACTGCTTCATTCCGGGGAGTTCACTGATACGCGAGTAGGGCGCTATCTGACCTCGCTCAGAAAGCAATTCCCTGGAGCCATTGTGGCCGACATGTTGTGTCTTATCGAAATCAACTTGGAACTTTCCATGCGCGCGAAAGGCATTCTCATGGCGAGAGAAGCCGGGATTGATATGAAGCCTGATGAGCGCGTGAAAGCCAATCTGAAAGAGTTAGAGTTTCTAGAGAAAGCGATTGGAAAAACAGGTCAGCTTGCAATCGCACCGTTCATCCGTAGAAGCCGACGTGATCTTTGGCAGCTATATATGCTGAGCAAGTAACCGCTCCCTAGTGCCCGCGAAAGTTAGTCTGCGGCAACGATCATTCCAAACCGCTCACACTCGGCTTGAACTCTTTCAATAACCTCTTTTGAGACGGATTGCTCCATCGCGTCTTGCTGATCGGCCCCTACGCCAAATTCCTTGAAGAACGCTTCAAATCCACCTGGGTTCCAACCGGTCAGCCACCGACAGGGAGCCTCACTCCGATTCATGAGGGTATGCACTTGCCCCGGCTTGAGAGAGAGGGTGTCTCCCGAGCCAAGACGAACCCACTCTCCATCGACATTGACATCGAGTTCACCTTCGATGATGTAGAAGAACTCAGACACGCCTTCGTGATGGTGTGGAGGCGGGCCCGGAACCTGCGGGTAGGAGACGATCTCGACGAGGCCGTAGTTCCCTTCAGTGGGAATGGGTCGAACTTTGTGGCCGAGAACCCATAGGCTTTCGGTTTGAGGGGTGGTGGTGTTCATGGGACTTCCTTCCTGGGGCAGCGTTTGATTCCGTCAATGAGCATTTTAACGAGGTAAAAGTCTTAGGTATTGACTTAATGAGACAATCATCTCATAATGAGACCATGAGTTCAAGAGATTTTCTCGACGAAGGCCGCGTCGCTCAAAAGAGGCGAACCCGCCAGGCGCTACTCGATGCTGCTTTACGCCTGCTAAAGAGGGGAGAGGAACCCTCTCTAGAGTCGATTGCCAGAGAGGCCGACGTATCTCGAGCCACGGCTTACCGCTACTTTCCCCGGATTGAATCCCTATTGAATGTCCTTCCCTTGGCCGGTTTGGTGGCCGATCCGGAAGAGATTCTTGGAGCTGTAGACGGGGGCGACCCCGTAGGCGGAGCTCTGGCAACGCAACGCTACTTCTACGAGTTGGCCGCAAAGAACGAGAAGGCTTTTCGTCGCCTCATTCATGCAACGCTCGACGAAGCTCTTCGCCAAGAAGACGAGAAGGATTACGAACCGCTTCGAGGAAGTTATCGACTAAGAACTTTTGACACGGCCCTGAACTCGCTGAGAGGAAGGGTTGCCGAGGAAGAGATTGAGAAGCTCAGGATTGCATTGGTTGTATTGAGTGGGGTTGAGGCTCTGATTGCAGTAAAAGATGTGGTTGGAGTTGATTCGCAAGTGGGTTTTGAGAGCTTGGGCTGGGCGGCTCGAATTTTGGTTGAATCGGTCTGTTCAAACTCGGGGACTTAAGTCCACTTAAACTCGTTTTGTTTAGGTGATATGAAAAACTTGGTCGAGTCCTGCGTACTTGAACACGGTCTGCACGCGGCTCGAGAGGTTCGTCAGGGTCAAGGTGTCTCCGGAATCGGAGAGCCTTTTGTAGAGTTTGAGAATCACCGATATGCCGGCGCTTGAAATATATTCAAGTCCGGAAAGGTCGAGAACGGTCGGGCCCGTGATGTTGGCTAGTGCTTCGTCTGCTTTGTCTACTTGGGAAGCATCGAGTCTACCCGAGACAAAAATGGTCCCGTCCTCGCCGACTTTGCTGTCAAACATCGCTATCCTCCAACCGCTTAACCACGGTGATGCAACTAGTGCGGTTCTTGTAATCGTATGAGAATTTGTCCGCAATTTGTCGGACAAAATGAATCCCGAGACCGCCCGGTGTGCGCTCGCTTCCCGAGGCGCTGGTGTCGACATCGGGAGCTTGCGTCATGTCAAAGGGGTCTACATTGCGGTCGCAGAGCTGAATGGTCATTTGGGTTGGCACCACTTCTAGGGTGATTTGAATTGGGTGCGAACCATCCTTGTTGTACTTCACCATATTGGTGAAGAGCTCCTCGATGATCAGGTCGGCGTCAAAACTAAGGGATGAGTCCAAGCCTGCAGCTTTGAACCGATCTTGAACAAACTCAAAGATTTCTTGAAGAGCGGCAATGTCTCGGGGAAACTCTCTCTGCATCGATTCAGTCTAGGTTGCGTGGGGCAGAGGGTCAACTGACCGGGTTTGTTCAAATAAAATTGACATTTCGGATTTTCAATTAGCCTATTTTAGCCAATCCCCGAAACGAGAGAGAAATTGAAGCTAGGGTTTTTGTCTAAATTTGGGCTATATTTACCACCTGGATCGTGTGCCTGCGATCTTCTGAATCGAGCTTGCATCAAGGGTTCTGGCCTGCCTCAGGATAAGATTCCCCAATTGCGAAACACAAGGATCCGGCAAATGACATCAATGCGAATTCGTATCTTCGCTGTTTTGGTTACCTGTCTTGCACTGTCTGCACCAACCGCTATGGCACAATGCGTCGACGGATCGATTACCGCAACGCAGCAAGTCGGCGGTCCGTTTGATGGTTTGTACAAATATACCGTCATCATTAACTGGGACACGCCACAAGGCTTGAGCCACGCCACCTTAGATTGTGGTTTTGGCGCCTGCTC
>JABDJR010000479.1 GCA_013003415.1 Candidatus Eiseniibacteriota bacterium
CCGCTAGGTCGGGGTGGCGATAGGAACGGTACCCTCCCAAGGCCACCCGATGGTTGAACTCCACATCTTCGCATGCATCGAAGCGCTCATCGTAGCCACCCAACTCACGAAAAACAGACAAACGATAGGAAGCGCCAGCAGACTCAGGATCGGTGTATCCCGGTTGGTCGGCATAAATATCCGACCCCGGATTATGGCCGAAGGGAGAGTGACGCGCTTTGGAAATTGGTCCGGACCAACCTTCTTCTTGGAGTTGGTTCAAGGGTTGCGGACGGCAGAGACAATCCGCCTCGGACTCTTCAAAAATAGCGACGACGCGTGCCAGGTAGTCTTTGCGTGGGAGCGAACAGTGGCCGTCTAGATACAAGAGATACTGAGCTTTTGCCGCTCGGGCACCGATGTTCCTGGCCGGACCACTCCGACGCTTCGGGTTGTTCAGAAGATGAAGAGACTTCCAACTTCTCCCCCGCTCCAACACAAGCTCTCGGGTCCCGTCTGTGGATCCCCCGTCCACGACCAAAACTTCGAACTCCCCGGGCACACCTGTCTGCTCTTGCAATTGGTCAAGCAGGGCTCCGAGATCCCGTTCTTCGTTCAGAACGGGTAGGACCACAGAAAGGAGAAGACCGGGTTCGTTAATAATGGCCTTCTGCTTACCCGCTGTTTCGGTCGCCGGCATAGGAGTAGTAATAGTTGTAGTTGTAGGAATCGGGAGCTGCTTCTTCTGCGTTGCCTACAACCAGACCCAGGATATTACCCCCCATGCCTATGCACAGTTCTCGCGCCCGAGCGAGCAGGGGTCGCGGGGTCTTACCCGCCATAACCACCATAAGAACACCATCCGATAGAGGCACCAAACTTGAGGCGTCGGCCACCGGCACCAACGGAGGGGTGTCCAGAAGGATGAGGTCGTAGCGTGGTTTGAGCTGATTAATAACTTGAGTCACTTGGGGTGAATCAAGAAGCAAGCTTGGGTTGTCTTCCGTGCGCCCGGCTACGATGAGATCGAGGCCTTCAAGCTTCGTCACTTGAATCATGTCACCGAGCATGCACTCACCACGAAGGTAGTTGGCAAAGCCCGGACCGTCCGTGTCTTCGAAGTGCGTGTGAAGATTGGGGCGACGCAGATCAAGATCGATGGCCAGAATGCGACGGCCGGGATGCAACGCCATGGTCGCAGCCAGGTAGGCTACGGTCGTGGTCTTCCCCTCGCCACCCACAGCGCTGGTGGTCATGATGACCTTGAGATCATCTCGACGTGACATGCGCCACAGTCTGGACTGCAGTTTTCGAACTTCAGTGGCTACGGGCCAATCTTTGTGTACCGCTTCTAATACTTTCATTGATTGAACCCTTCCACCGGTTCTACGGCCTCAACCGCTTCTTTGGGGGTTCCCAAATCTGGGAACAGCATTTCGCGGGTAGCGAAGAAGGCCACCGTAACAAGAACCACTCCGGCCAAGGTTACCGGAACCCACCTCTTTCGGAGCCCGGAGTGGACCGGGATGACGTTTTCCAGCAGAGGCAAGGTACCCAAGACAGGCTCAGGAGCAATGCGCTGAATGTCTTCCAAGTTCCGCAACGTGGGATCGAGGAACTCGTTTAGAAACCCAAAGCCAATCCCAATCAACGGGCCCATCAGAAGCGCCAAGGTTAAAATCTTTGTCCTGTTGGGGAACGATGCTTTCAAAGGTAACTGGGCCGGATCGACGATTTCGATGCGAAGACCGAGGTCCGAAGCCGAAACAATGGTCTGAACTTCACTGGCGATCAGCTGTTCTTTGAACGCCTTGAGTGAGTTCTCAGATTGAAGAAGTTCTTTTTCCAATCTTGCCAATTCGATTTCGTGAGCGGGTTCACTTTGTATCCGAGACTTGTAGTCGCGGATAAAGATACGAAGGGATCTCGCCGCCTCGCCATGTGCTTTAGCATCGAGTTGGGCAAACACGAGATCGGCCATCTTCGACCAGTCTTGGCCCGAATCGCCGTACAAAGTTTGTGAACGCTCTTCGAGAGTTCTATAAAGTTGAGAACGAGCTTGGGAAAGCTTTTCTTGAAGCGCAAGAACTCCGGCACTGGTTTGGTTTGAACCAAGCTGACCGAGCGAGAATGCGTGCAGCGCTTCTCGGAGTCCTTTGGCAAGCCCCATGACCTCCGGATCATTACTCAGGCGGGCATCGGTAGTCGGAAAACCATCGGCGACAGCCGCGCGGCGACGCGCGGGGATTCGAGCTCGAATGGTTGCTTCGTCGCTCGCTAAATCGTCATAGCGAAGCTCTGCGCTGCGCAGGTTTCTTCCCGTTACCGGGTTTTCTTCCAGAGCCTGTCCGATCAATCGCTCACGATAAATCTGCAAGGCTTCCGCTTTTGCGGCAACTTCGTCTTCACGGATACGAAGTTGCTCTTCGGCAACGTTCTTTTGGGCCTCGATCCGCTGAATCTCTCGCTTGGTGGATGAGTCGATGAAGAGCTCACTGATCCAGTGCGCAAGCAGCTTCGAGGTTCCCGGATCGTAGTCCCGAACCGTAAACCGATAGAGTCCGGGACCAACGCCGCGAACCTGAATTCTAGACTGAAGACCGGACACCAGGGTCCGAATGGCGATCTCTTCAACCGTCAATTGCGGATGCTTGTCCGAGTCCTTCTTCGCCCGTTCCAACAACGTGGGGTCTTCGTGCATTTTCAGCACTCGGACGACGTCTTCTAGAAAAGGGCGACTTGTAATATCGCTGATGATTTGCGCCTGACGCATTTCATCGTAGTTGTAGGCCCGCTGCGTAGCTCGCCCACCACCCATGAGTTCTTCGAACCCTCGGGCAAACCGGTCTCGTTCTTGAACGCTGAGCACGGCCGAAGACTGGTATTGACTCGGGAGCAACTGGAGCGCAATCAGTGCGGTGCAAAACACAGCCACCGTGGCTAGAAGGACAAGAGACTTCCGCCGCCAGAGAACTCGGAAGTAATGTTTAAGGTCGACTTGTGAGTCTAGTTTTGACGCCATGGTTCCTGTTTATAGTCGGCTGGTTGCCAAAATGACCCCAGCGAGACCGCTGAGGATTCCTGAAAACTGAATGATGGTGCGGAACGTATCTCCAAAACCACCGGACTTGGAAGGTATCGTAATGGTGTCGCCGGGTCGCAAGGCGAGGTCCCCATCGGGATAACCGTGTTTAAGG
>JABDJR010000508.1 GCA_013003415.1 Candidatus Eiseniibacteriota bacterium
GTTGTGGGCATCATGGGGATTGCGGGACGGGAACGCTCCAACATCATCGTTCGAGACAACAGAATCTTCCGAAACTCCTGGGATGGGATCGCTCTTTACCGCGGATCTCAAGCCGTCATCGAGGGCAATATCATCGACGGTGTCGACCTTGCCCGCGGGAATCAGGTGGGTGGCGGTCGCGGTGTGGGGATCGGGCTGACCTGGAACAGCTTCGCCACCGTAAGAGGCAACCTGGTACGAAACTATTGGAAGGGGATCGGGGTTTTTGTCGACGCGCAGGCCACCATTGAAGAAAACGTGATCGAGCATATGGCGACCTGGGGTCTGACCTTGTGGGATGCTGGAGAAGGGCTTCCTTCGGGGACCTTTCGAAGAAACGTTGTTTATAAGACCGGCGCTTGCGGTGCATCCATTGCGCGGGGACGATCCGAACTCAACCCCGGACAGTTTGTACAGAATGTTCTGGTGTCGACGGCTCAAGATCCCAAGTACGATTCCGGAGAGCCCTACTGCTTGCAGGTACCGATTGATCAGCACGGCGTTCCCGAGAACTTCCCTATCTCTGCGAATGTTCTTTTTCAGAATCGTGAGGCGGGCCAGGCCCGATATCGGGACGATTTACCTCGCGCAGCCTTTGAAGCCAGAATGCAACCTATTTGGAACGCCCTCGATCGCTGGCCGCGGTTGAGTAAATCCGACTTTTGGCGCACGTTTCATCCTGAGCCGAAAGAACCTGTCGAGGCGGTTCCCCAAACAAACGAAGGGGCCACCCCTACGGGTGACCCCCCTAATTAACCAAAGCGAAGGAACGCGCAAAGGCGCTGCTTCAAGTGCCTAGCGATCGAGTTTCAGTGCGTCCTTACTTGGGAACAAATCGAAGTTGGCCGCTTCGGCCGCCTGTCTGAACTCTCTGACATCCTCGTCATAGAATTTATTGTAGTCCACCAAGAAGTCTTGCATCATGCGCTCGGCATGTTCCAGGTATCCCATGACCGACGAAGAGGGGCGGTCATCGGTTGAGCCCAAGAACCACTGTGCGGTTCCCAGTTCTCCCATGATGTTTGATCCTCCCGGAATCCCTTTAGCGTTACGATCCCGTCGGAGACGCTTGTCCATGTTAGCGAGGGTCTTCTTCAGGCTTTGACCATCCTTCTTAAGCTTCTTAAGAGGATCATCCTCGTCCTCTCCTTCTCCCTCATCCTCTCCTTCGTCGTCGTCACTCTCACTTTCCTCGGGGTCACCACCTTCAGCTTCTTCGGCTTCGGCCGCCTCCTTCTCGTCGCGTTCAATCTGTTTGATCTTGTTCAGCACGAAGTCAATATCCGACTTGGTGTCTTCCATGCGTTTCACCGCTTCGGCGACGAGTTCCTGAACGGCTCCCGCACGTTGTCTTGCATCCCAAGAAGCTTGGCGATCGACTCGCGAAACTTGAGTACGCGGGTCGGCTAAGACTTTGACGTTCTGGGTCTCCTCGGCGTCACCGTATTTCAGCGTGACTTCGTAGGTTCCGGGAAGCACTTCAGGGCCGCGGCCACCGCCTCCAAAGGGGTTTTGACCCCGGCTAGGCGGGCGCTTAAACGGATCGCTCTCCAGACGCCACACGATACGGTTCACGCCCTGCGTAACATTGCGCTCGAACTCGCGGATGACTTCGCCCTGGTCATCTTTGATTTCGACCATGACCTTGGGCTTGGCGTTACCACCGCGACCCGGCTTGCCCATGCCTCCCTTGTCGCCCTTCTTCTTGCTCGACTTTTTCCCCGAGGCTTTCTCAGCCGCTTTTTCAGCGCGCTTGGAGATCTTTCGATCCCGCTCGATATCTTCATCGGGATGAGGAAGGTCCGGATCGTTCAGGGAAAAGGTGATCATGGCTCCATAGGGTTTGTTGCGTCCCCGAAACTCGGTAGCTCCTGGAAAGCGGGAGGCACCGGTTTGCTTCACCGTGTAGCTCATGGCGTCGGGGATCTCAAACACATGGAGTTTCTTTGCCATGGTGGCGTCGGAAATTGTTCGCAAGGGACGAATGTCATCGAGCACGAAAGCGGCACGACCATGGGTGCCTAAGATGAGATCGTGCTCTCGCGGATGCACCACCAAGTCCATGACCGAGCAGGTGGGCACACCGTGAGTCCACTTCATCCAAGACTTACCGGCCGAAGTCGAAACGTAAAGACCAAACTCCGTTCCCAAAAATAGAAGGTCGGGATTCACATGATCTTGCTCGATCACAAGACAGTAGCCATCGATCTCTGAAGTGGCCAGATTCGTCCAGCGCTTGCCAAAATTCTCGACCCGCTGCACATAGGGGGTCATGTTCGAGCGACGGTGGTCGTCAAACACGACGAACGCCGTACCTTCGTCATGATGGGAAGGATCGATGTGGGGGACCCAAGTGTGATCGGGTACACCACGCACCTTGTCTTCAAGGCTTTCCCAATTGCGGCCGCCGTCTCGGGTGACATGAATTCGGCCGTCATCGGTTCCCACCCAAATGACATCGCGGTTCAAAGGGCTTGGGGCGATGGTAAGAATCGAAGTGAAGTTCTCGGCCCCGGTAACGTCTGGGGTGAGACCGCCACTCTCAGCCTGCTTCTGCCAATCCTCGCGATTGGTCGTGAGGTCGGGACTGATGATCGACCAATCGTTGCCTCGGTTGGTCGATTTATGAACATACTGGCTTCCAAAATAAATGGTGCTGGCATCAAAAGGATCTTGAGCTAGGCCTGCGTTCCAGTTGAAGCGTAAAGAGTCGCCCTCAGCGGCGGCAGGACGGATCGCGCGGCGCTCTCCGGTGCGTAGGTTCCACCGCGACAGATAGCCTTCCTGACTCATGGCGTAGCCTTGCATGCTGTCCCGAGGGTCAGGTTGGGTGTCAAAGCCGTCGCCGAATCCTACTTCTTCCCAATGGTGGTTACGGATGCCGCCGTTTTCCCAAACCGAGCTGGGCCCCCGCCAGGAACCGTTGTCCTGCATGCCCCCGTAAATGTTGTAGGGAACGTCCATGTCGACGGCAATGTGATAAAACTGCGCCAAGGGAAGGTTGGTCACAAAGCGCCAGGTATCGCCGCGGTCATAGCTGATGCCAACCCCGCCGTCGTTTCCTTCAATGATGTAGTTCGGGTTGTTGGGATCAATCCACATGGCGTGATGATCGGGGTGGAGTTTTGCCCAGGGGATGAGCATCTCCCAGTTCTTGCCCCCGTCGTTTGAGACGCTGACAAAAGACCAAAGGCTATAGACACGGTTGGAATCTTTGGGATCGACGCGAATGTCGGCGTAATAGAACGGTCGGTTGCCGATATTGCGATCCGTCGATCGCGTCGACCAAGTTTTGCCGCCGTCTTCGGAACGCATGAGCTGATTTTTCTCTGCCTCCACAAAGGCGTAGACGATTTTCGGGTTGGATGGAGCATAAGCAAGACCACAGCGGCCCAAGTCCCCTTTGGGGAGGCCGTCTTCCGGGGTGATTTCTTCCCAGTTCTTGCCGCCGTCGAGGGTGCGATACAAACCCGAACCCGGACCGCCGGAGTGGAACGACCAGGGCCAGCGTCGGAATTCGTACATGGCGGCAATCAAACGATCCGGATTACTGGGATCGATGATGAGATCGCCGCAGCCGGTCTTCTCATTCACATAGAGAATCTTGTTCCAGGTTTTACCCCCGTCGGTGGTTTTGAAAACGCCTCGTTCGGTGGAGTCCCCCCACAACTTTCCCGGCACGGCCACGTAGGCCACGTCGCTGTCCGTGGGGTGAAGCAAGATCCTGTGAACTCTCTCCGACTCCGGTAGCCCTAAGTATTCCCAGTTCTCTCCGCCATCCATGCTCTTGTAGATGCCGTTACCAACGGAAACGCTATTACGAAGGTTTCCTTCGCCGGTCCCAACCCAAACAATATCCGGGTAGAGAGGATGGGCGGCCACGGCGCCAATAGCGGCAACGGGTTGATCGTCAAAAATGGGGTCGAAAGTCAGCCCACCATCGATGGACTTCCACAGCCCGCCGGTAGCCGCTCCCACATACATGATGGATGGATTGCTTGGGACACCCTCAACCACCGCGATGCGGCCGCTCATTCCCGCCGGGCCAACGGAGCGAGCCGACATTCCGGCAAGCATTTCACTGTCGATGGCCAGCGTGGCCGCAGGCGCAAAAACGCCTTGGACGGCGCCGGTGAGTAGGGTGAGGCTAAGGCCCAAGGTGAGCGCGAAACGAGGCAAGATTCCTGGCATGAGACCTCCTGAAGGAGCAAAAGGGCTCAACAGAATACCAGTTTTTTAGAGATTCCCAAACCGGGCGAAGCTAGTCCTGAGCCCTCTTCTGGGCCGTGTAAAGAGCTCGTTTTTGCTTCGCGTTTCGCTTTACCTGAAAAGGAATAAGAAAGAGAACGATGCCGGTAATCCACATCAGAAACAGAAGGACGGATGCGGGTAGGAAAATCCAAAGTTTTACGCGGTCATGAAAAAAGGAGCCGTCGTGAATGCTCTCAATGAGGTCCGACCGTCGATAGCTCACCTGAAGGACTTCTCCCGAAGCTGCGTCGATTTGAGCTTCCCAGCGGTTCTTGCATCGAACCTTGATGACTCCCTGAGAGGGGCGCACATCAAGGCGATCAATGTCTTCCCAGGAGCTAACTTCACATTCGGGGATGGTTTTCGTGACGGCCAATAGCCGGTCATAGGAGAGGGTTGGGACTTGGGTGGAGCCGTCTTGGGTGGTGGGTTGAATCCAGCTCGATTCCTTCTTCAACTGTAGGAAAATCCCGCTCCCAATAATAATCAAAAGGGGCAAAGCAATTCCTATAGAGATCCAATAGTGGACGTTGCGGTTAAGCCGTTTCCAGTTCATTCAGAGGCCTCAGATTCGGCCGGAGCCGACTGGCGAAACAGATTAGCGATCAGAAACACAAAAATGAGGATAGATAGGAACGAGCCGACCATGCCAAAGAAGTGGTAGGCGGTTCCAAAACCCTTGCGCTCGGTGAAATTCACGACCCACCAAGCAGCGATGCAGAACACCAGTTGAAACTGAGTAACAATCCCGAGTCGGACCGCGGTGTCGCTCAGAAACCGCCAGCGCTGGGGCCATCGGCTATAGAGAATAAACAGAATGCCTAGGGGCACTCCCATGAAGGAAATGGCGAAGTAGGGGTTGCCCCCTCGCTGCAATTGGCCCAACACCAGCGCGATCAAAGCCGGAAAACCCCACAAACAATAGAGGGCGCCGACCACCCAATAACTTGTTTTTCCCAAACTCACGTCCTCTTAACGGCGATGCGTCTTGCCGATCCTTTTGCAATTTGCCGAACCGCCTCGCGGCCTAGTTCTAAGTCTCGGGTTACTTCTACCAGTTCCTGCAGATGGCACGAATGCTGCGACTCTACCTGGGTGCGATTCAGCATAGAGCTTTCGAAGGCCGTCTGCGAGGAGAAATAACAGACGGCCCAAGGCTAGGAGAAGCCTGAGCTTATCGCCTTTCGTGAGGTTCGAATGGGGCTAACTGCCCGGGAGAGGATGTCCATGAAACGCCTTAAAAACCTTCCATTTTTCATGGTGGGTGTGTCCATTTTGCATCTTGTGTCCGTTTGGACCGCGTCTGCTGCGACTCAAACAGAAGAGATTCAAATAATTCGCCACGTTGAGGACCCCCGACTAGACCAAGTGCGATCGGCAAAACAAATTCATAGCCGATGGCAAGAACTGACTCAAGAGCGTTTCGACAACACCAAAAGCCCCAATGTTTTCTTGTTAGAACAAGAAGGTGGGATAGGTGAAGTCGATCGCGAAACGCCGCCGACCGAGACCAACATGCGCAAGAGCTGGGAGCCCTATAGTGGGGACCTCTCTTGGAGCCATGCCGCTCACCTTGCTAACCGCACCTTAATTGGGGCTCGGTTTGAAGAAATCGAGAGCGCAGTTGGGTTAGGAGCGCAAGCCGCGGTCCAAATGCGGTTGGCTTCTCAGCCGGCCATTCCTGCTCCCGGCCCATGGGCAACCGAACCCGTACCCTCATGGAACTCCCTCACCGATGCCGAGCAAGACTCCTTGGTGGATGCCTATGCGGAGCGGGGTGAGATTCTTCGGATGTGGTGGGTGGAGCAACTGGTGAACAACCAAGTTGGAATCACCGAGACCATGGTGCATTTTTGGCATGACCACTTTGCCAACGAATTGGGAGAGGTGTTCTTCCCCCAAGCCATGTATCTCCAGAACCAGCAGTTTCGCGACAACGCGACGGGAAACTTTCGTGACCTAGTAAGAAATGTCGCCAAAAGCCCGGCCATGCTGATCTATTTGGATGGCTGGTCCAATACGCGTTGGGACCCCAACGAGAACTTCTCTCGGGAGCTCATGGAGCTCTTCACCATGGGTGAGGGCAACTACAACCAGGTCGACGTGGTGGAAGCCGCGAAGGCTTGTACCGGTTGGTCCACCGACGGGCGGGACGTGTTTTTCACCCCCGATCATTTCGACCCCGGCCAAAAAACGATTCTGGGACAGACCGGCAATTGGGATATGGATGACCTCATCGACATCATCTTTGAGCAAGAGGCCACGGCCGAGTTCCTGGCCAGGAAGCTATTCCGATGGTTTATCGACGACACCCCTCAGGAGTACCAAGTGTCCTCCTTGGCTGAACTCATTCGGGTGCATGACTACGAGATGGCGCCCATTCTTGAAGCCATGCTTTCGAGCGAGATCTTCATGCATGTTCACCAGTACAAAGGTTCCATCATTCGAGATGGCGTAGACATCTACGCCGGGCAGTTGCGCCGCTTTCATACGGTGGGATACACGCCTACCGTCGACATGATGGCGTTTCAAACCGAGTGGACCCACTGGCAAATGTGGGATTACGGGCACATGCTCCTCGATCCTCCCAGTGTTGCCGGTTGGCCCGGCCACCGGAATTGGATCAACACCTACACCCTTCCTGTCCGCAAAGATTTCAGCGTTTCCATTCTTACGGGAGGCTGGGGCGAAGAGCAAAGCCTGGGATTTGCGCTTGATGTGATTGGCGAGTCCATGCGGTTCACCAATCCCAACGACCCCAACCAACTGATCGATGATTTGGCGTTGCTATGTCTTGGTCACAAGCCAACCGACCTGATTCGCGAAAGCATGGTCGAGGAGCTGCTTCAGGGCGCAGCCCCTTACGACTGGTCGATCTACTTGCCAGATGCGGAACAGCGTTTGGTTGATCTTTATCGCTATGTCATGCGCTTGCCCGACTATCAACTTAAGTAAGGAGACACGATGAAACGACGCGAGTTCATGACCGGCTTCGCGAGCCTGGTCGCAGGCAGTGCCCTGCTGAAGCCCATGTGGTGGCCAACGGTGGCGAACGCAGACGGTGCCCTTGGGGGCATGCCGAATGCGAACCGAATTCTTGTGAAGATTGTGCTTCGAGGTGGAAACGATGGGTTGAACACCGTCATTCCGTATACGGATCCTCTGTACAGTCAATTGCGACCCACGATTGCGGTACCTCCTGCGCAGGTGCTCGATCTCGACGGCGCGGTTGGACTTCATCCCAGCATGAGCAGTCTCATGCCCCACTGGGACGCGGGAGACGTGGCTGTTTTTCGCGGGGTGGGATACCCGGATATGAACCTCTCTCATTTCCGAGGCACCGACATCATGTTCAGCGGTTCCAATCGCAATACGGTTTGGGAGACCGGGTGGCTAGGCCGATTCTTGGAGAGGTGCAATCCTAGCTTCCCGGCCGTTCTCCCTCCGGCTCCGCTGGCTCTGCAGCAGGGTTTCTCTGCCCAGTTGCCATTGCAAGCGGATCGCGGTACAGCGGGTGTGATTGTGAACAATCCCAACTCTTTCTATTGGCTCGTGAATCGAAACTACACCGGTTCGGCCAGTGATGAGATTCCGGCGACGGCGGCTGGGGATGAGTTGAAGTACCTACGCCAAGTGGACACGGAGGCGTTTGAATACGCGGCCGTGATCCGCGACGCATCGCGGAACGGGACCACACAAGGTGTCTACCCAGACGTCGGTCTTGGAGATCAACTTGGTACCGTGGCGACGCTCATTGAGGGCGGTCTACAGACGCCTGTGTTCTTGGTTTCGATGGGTGGCTTTGATACCCACGGCGATCAGCTCGATGAGCACCCGTTCAACCTGCAAGTGCTCTCGGAGGCGATCAGCGCCTTTATGTTCGACATGAACCGAATTGGTCGTGGCGATGATGTCGCCATTCTTACCGTTTCTGAGTTCGGCCGACGCCCGAATGAGAACGGGAGTTGGGGAACCGATCACGGAACCGCAGCTCCATGGTTTCTGGTTGGAAGCGGAATCAACGGTGGTCTCTACGGCGCGCAACCTCCCTTAGATAGCTTGGACCAGTACAACAACCTGCTGGTGCAGATGGACTACAGAACCATCTACGGAAGCCTCATGCAGGATTGGTTTGGTGCGGCAGAGGCGTCGGCTATTGAGGTGCTGGGTGGGGATTTTGGGACGCAACCGATTGTGGCTCAAACCGCGAGCCGATCGGTGGGTATTGCCCCGGTGGCAACCAAGCTCTATGCCCCGCGTCCCAATCCGGCGCGAGGTCAACGCAACATTCAGTTCGATCTCAAGGCCGATAGTGCGGTTGATCTCAGCGTTTTTGATGTGCGCGGGCGTCGCGTCTCCCATGTTTATGGAGGGCGGCTAGCCGCCGGACGCCACAACTTTACCTGGGACCCTCAAGGGAAGGTCGCCACGGGAATGTATTTTCTGGTCATGAGAACTCCCACCGGGAAGTTCACTCAGAAGTTGGTCATTCAGTAATCGCACCCGCAGCCTCAACCCTGGGAGCATTGGCTCCCAGGTTGGGCAATGTGGGCTCGCGTGTTTATGAGTGATTAGGGCAAGCGAGACTCCCTGCTCCGCCCCTGGTCTTGGGCTAGAAAATGAACTAGCGCAAGCAACCAGGGCGGCGGCGGGGGATTAGTTTTCTATTCCCCAACCACAACCAGGCGAGTGGTGGCCTCCGAGCCTTGCGTTTTTAGGCGTAGGAAGTAGACACCGGAACTTAGTGACCGGCCGGTCTCGTTTTTGGCAATCCAGCTGGTTTGATTCAACCCAACTTCAGCTCTGAAATCGTCTTTCCTTACTAGGGCCCCTTGAACATCAAAGACTTCGAGGGTTGCAGGCCCTTCCACATCGGACTCGAATGAAACCGTGGCGGAGCCCCGTACTGGGTTGGGAGTAGGGGGGAGAAGTCGCAGTTTTCCTGGCCGAGCCGAGATGGTGATGACCCTGTCCTTGTAGGAGACGTTCAAGAGTTCATTGTTTTCACCGTAGGCGCGAATCTCCGGCTGCTCTCCAACAAACGCAACGGTTGCGAGCCCATCGGGCTGCCACGAACTTCCATCGAGCGAGTAGGCAAGCAGAATGCTCTCTCCGCCTAGACCGGTGCCGGTGTGGCTTTGGAAACTGGGATGATCAAAGTAGATGTGACCCCTGCCGGTCGAAAGTTGAAAGCCGCGAACAGTAACCGTAGTTTCAACCTGCCAAAACTCGGGAACCCCAAACTCTACGGTCGAGGGGCTATCCAGGATGTAGTCCGTGAAGCACGGTACGTCCAAAACGTTAACCGCATTGTCGCTATTGCAATCGGCAAGGTCGAACAACTCGATGGTTTCAAGCTCTGAAACTCCCAGAATCACCTCGGTAAGGAAAATGAGATCTAGAACATCAACGCGATTGTCGCCAGTTAAATCTCCAACCCTTCGATCGAGGGTCATCGTTCCATTCTCGGTCATGAGTTCAATCTCATTGGAGTTTCCACCCGCGGCAATAACATCGGAAAGGCTGAGTGTGATGGTGTCGGCCTCGAATTCGGGATAGACGACAAACCGAAGATTGAGAATTGTGCTTTGCGAGGGTCCAATGA
>JABDJR010000538.1 GCA_013003415.1 Candidatus Eiseniibacteriota bacterium
TTGCTTGTCCTTGTGCTTTGGGGCTCGCCACTCCGGTTGCGATTCTGGTTGGGACGGGGAGAGGGGCCGACCTCGGGATTCTGTTTAAGGGTGGAGACGTCGTAGAGCATCTAGCCAAGGCAAAACGAGTGTTCTTCGACAAAACAGGAACGTTGACCCAAGGCGCTCCTCGCGTCACCACCGTGTCTCCGGTCATGGGCGTCGACGAAGAAACGCTTTTGGGTTTTGCCGCCGCCGTAGAAACCGGGAGTGAGCACCCCTTAGCGCGCGCCATCTTGGAACACGCAAAGGGGATCGCGATTCCGGAAGCTCGCCTCTTCCGTGCCCGAACCGGCCAAGGGGTGGAGGCTCGAATCGATGGCATCAAAGTGCGGTTAGGCACCGAGGCCTGGTTGCAAGAGGAAGGTATCGACACTTCCTCAGCCGCTGCTCCGGCGCGCCCGAATCGAACCCCGTTGTTCCTGGCTCATGGAGAAAAGTTTCTCGGGACCATTTCGGTTGAGGACGCTTTACGAGCTGAGGCTTCTAGGGCGGTGGCGGCATTGGACAAACTGGGGCTTGAAGTGAATCTCCTCAGCGGTGACAGGCGTTCCGTTGTCCAGGCAATCGCGGAGGAGGCCGGTATCTCTCGGACCATCGCTGAAGCGAACCCCAAGGATAAGCTAGCCGCAGTTGAAGGGGAGGGCACGGTGATGGTGGGGGATGGCATGAACGACGCCCCGGCCCTGGCGGCGGCTTCGGTAGGGATTGCCATGGGTCAGGGGACGGGGGTCGCCTTGGAGAGTGCTCCGGTCGTCCTGCTTCATGAAGACTTGCGTGCCGTTCCACGAGCGATTGAACTCGCGCGTCAAACCCTCAGCGTCATCCGTCAAAACTTGGTCTGGGCCTTCCTGTTCAACCTCTTGGGTATTCCCTTGGCCGCCGGAGTTTTTTATCCCGTCTTTGGCTGGAGTTTGCACCCCATGTTCGCCGCCGGTGCGATGGCCTTGAGTAGTGTGCTTGTGGTGACGAATGCGCTCCGACTGCGACGTTTCAGAACCGCCTATTAGCTTGGATAGAGCAACGCCGTCTCAACCCTTGATCCCTCTCGACCCTTGATCCGGTTTAGGAGCTTAATCACTACTTGCGTGCTCTAATTCTTTCCACGGCCCGAAGCCCGTCGGAGGCGCTCGACATGATGCCACCGGCAAAGCCTGCACCTTCACCAATGGGATACAACCCGGCGATGTTGGCGGACTGGTAGGTCTCGTCGCTGCGTAAGATGCGAACCGGAGCCGTGGTTCGGGTCTCCACGCCAATCAAATGCCCGTTGTTGCTGTCGTAGTGGCGCACCCGGCGACCAAAGTGAACCAAGGCTCGGCGCATGGTTTGCACCACGTAGTCTGGGAATAAAGTGGAGAGATCGGTTCCCCGCACGCCCCTCCGGTAGGAAGTCTCAAAAGAACCGAGACTGGATCGCCCCTTCAAAAAATCTCCAATGCGCTGGGCGGGAGCGACGAAGCCACCACCACCTTCCCGGTAGGCGGCTTGCTCCAATTGGCTTTGAAAGTGGAGCCCGGCCAGTGGCCCTTCAGCACCGTAATCTTCGGGTGACACGGTCACCACAATGGCCGCATTTCCAAACTCGTCCGCCCGATGGCTGTAGGACATGCCGTTCACCGTAACCGCGCCAGGTTCGGTGGAGGCACCAACCACCTCGCCCCCGGGGCACATGCAAAAAGTGTAGGCCGATCGTTCGGCTCGGCGGTCTTGGAACGACAACATGTAGTCGGCCGCCCCCGTTTCCGGATCTGGGGTTCCGAGCTGCGCTTCGTTGATCAACGCCTGAGGGTGCTCTGCGCGCACACCCACGGCCATGGGCCGGGCTTCCATGGCAACCCCTTTTCGCTCGAGCAGGTTGTACACATCGCGGGCGCTGTGGCCGGTGGCTAAGAAGATAGCGTCGCAGTCAATGGTTTCTCCGTTCACAACCGCGCCGATGATCTTTCCTTCCCGAATGAGAAGGTCATCCAAGTGCGATTCGAACTGTAAGGTAACGCCAAGGTCCACCAGCACCGACTTAATCTGAAGCAAGGCTCGACTAAGTCGATTCGTCCCAAGGTGAGGCTTGCCTTCAGTGAGAATGTCGGGAGCGGCCGCAAGTTCCGAAAACAATCCCAGAATGACATCGTTTCTGGAATCGTTGCGACGCGTGTAGAGCTTCCCATCCGAAAAGGTTCCCGCACCGCCGTCACCAAAGACCACGTTGGACTCGGGATTGAGCGCCCCCTTTTTCCAATAGGCGTTCACGTCTTGCCACCGAGGCTTAACCGCCTTGCCGCGGTCTACCAGAATGGGACGGTACCCTTTCTTGGCCAAAGCCCAGGCGGCAAACAAACCGGCCGGGCCCGTACCCACAACGAGCGGGCGCTCGCCAAGCTCGACTTGGTCGCCTCGATACACATCGTCCCGGGGAGGCGGTGCCTTCTGCACCTGGGAGTCGGATCCGTGGCGGGCCAAGACGGCTTCCGCGTCTTTCACCGTGACGTCGACCATCATCACGCGCACGGGTCGGCCTCGTCGGCCGTCGACGGACTTTTTTCGAACAATGACGTCCGAAATGTCTTCCTCAGGAATCTCCAAACGGGTTGCAACCAAATGGTGCAGGGATTCGTCTTCGGGGCGAGCGTGGCGTAGGTTATGAATGCGGATCTTCATGGGGGGCCTCGGGCCGACCGTTACGTCGGAAAGTAGGAGAACTTCAGTCGAGAGCGGTGAAGAGTACCACACAAAAAAATGGCCTCGCCCAGGGACTACATCTGTCATGCCTCCGGTATAAGCAGCAGAGTTCCTCGCGTCTTTTGTGGCGCATCTTAACCCCTTTATTACCAATTATTTCCGTTCGTACCCCGTGGTGAAGAACGGTCGAAGGAGAAGGATATGAAGCAATCGAAGCTCAAAACCGGGCTCCTTGCCGCTGCCCTGGTTGCCGGCATTTCGGCGCTGGCCGGGCTGGCCCCAAGCATTGAAGCTCAGCAGGAAGCCCAACCCATCGATCGGCTTAGCTCCAGCGATCGAGCTGCGGTCGAGAGTATTCGTACTTTTTCCGATGGCTTTGCCGCTGTCGCTTCTTTAGTGACACCGTCGGTGGTGACCATCACCACCCAAGGTGAGGTTCAAGCCGCGAACCAGTCTCCGTTCCCAATGAATGATCCTCTATTGCAGAGATTCTTTGGAGATTTCTTCCGTAATCCCCAGCAAGGACAAGGAAGAACCGTTCCTCTAAACGGTTTGGGTTCGGGAGTTGTGATTCGTGAAGACGGATACATCGTGACGAACAATCATGTCATTCGTGGCGCCGATGAGTTCACCGTGACCTTCCATGACGGCGAAGAAATGGCGGCCGAACTCGTTGGTACCGATCCTCGGAGCGACCTTGCGGTTCTCAAAGTAAACGCAACCGATTTGCAGGCAGTTGAGCTTGCAGACTCTGACGATGTTCGCATTGGTGAGTGGGTGCTTGCGGTGGGTTCGCCCTTTAGCGCCAACCTTTCCACAACTGTCACCGCCGGTATCGTCAGCGCGGTTGGGCGCTCTTCGGTGGGATTGAACCAGTACGAAGATTACATTCAAACCGATGCCTCCATTAACCCCGGCAACTCCGGGGGTGCCTTGGTGAATCTCTATGGCGAAGTTGTGGGAATCAACACCGCCATCGCCAGTCGAGGCGGCGGATCGAACGGCATCGGATTCTCCATTCCCTCGAACATGGTGAGCGACATTTCAACGAAGTTGATCACAGATGGTCGAGTTTCGCGGGGGTATCTCGGAGTTCAAATCAACGATGTCGATCCTGACATGGCCGAGGCCATGGGTGCCAAGGGTGCGCAAGGCGCCTTTGTTCAAGCGGTGCAAGATGGCACGCCTGCCTACGACGCCGGGATCAAAGACGGCGATATTATTGTTGAACTCGACGGTCAAGAACTCAAAGACAGCAACGACCTTCGTTTCCGCGTGGCGCAGATTCCCCCCGGAACGATGGTCAGTGTGAAAGTGATCCGGGACGGGCGTGAGAAAGATCTCTTTGTGGAGTTGGCTGAGTACGAAGATAATCCAACCGCCGCCGTCGCCGATCCCAATGAATCTCACAACGAGAGCCTAGGGTTGACGGTGGAGCCCATTACTCCTCAGGTGCAGCGGCAGCTAAACTTGCAAAATGCGGACGGTCTGGTTATCACGTCTGTTTCACCGCGCGGTCCGGCTGCAGAAAAAGGTCTCCGCACGGGCGATGTGATTCTTGAAATCAACCGAAAGGCGATTGGATCGTTGCGCGAGTATCGCGAAGTGCTTAGCAACGCTCCGGCAAATAAGCCTGTCCTGTTCCTGATTCAGCGTGGCGAGGCCACCACCTTTGTGGCGGTACGCCCTGAATAAGTTTCTTCAAAGCAAATAGAGTCTAAGGCGCATGGGTCGCCTGTGCTAACGAAGGGTCGGTTTCTTCTCGAAGCCGGCCCTTTCCCGTCTTGTCAGAACAGCTAGCAAGCCGCTCTTTCTGGAACCGGATGGTCGGCCAAGGTCAGATTCCAGCAACAACATAGATGAGGGTTCCTTCCGAGACGGGTATAGTCATTAGATGTTCAGGCTCGCAAAACTCCTTCTACTCCTTGTTTCGCTGTCAGCGGTCGTTCTCACCGCTGCCTGTGCGCCCATCCCCCAAAATCGCGCGGGGAGGGATCTCAGCACATGGCCCTTTGCCGCCATCTATCGCTTGGACAACCTGCCTAATGAACTGCGTGCCGAGCCGCGGGTGTTTGAGGGACGATGGATCGAAACCCTGGAAAGACAAGACCGGGCCTTGGTCGAGCTTTCGGTTCCTCGCTATCTCGCTCTGGTTTCTTACAACTCCGGATC
>JABDJR010000539.1 GCA_013003415.1 Candidatus Eiseniibacteriota bacterium
GTTGTGGCCCGATCCTAACCTAGGACCCGCCATTCCGGCATTGAAGCTCATGCTCAAGCATGACGC
The DNA here is from genome assembly GCA_013003415.1 of Candidatus Eiseniibacteriota bacterium. Taxonomy (GTDB): domain Bacteria; phylum Eisenbacteria; class RBG-16-71-46; order JABDJR01; family JABDJR01; genus JABDJR01. The sequence continues at coordinate 67 of JABDJR010000539.1, forward strand.
AGCCCACAAGGTGAAGATCGCCATCAATGGTCGGGAGACAAGCGCGCTTCTTTTCGACAATCAGGTCATCAACCTAACCAAAACGGTTGCGGTCACAACCTGGCGTGGATTACCGCTTTCGGAGGGCGACAACCTTATTGTTGTTCAGTGCTTTGATGAAAACGGTGAGGTTCAAGCGAGCACTGAGAGAACGATTCATTTCGCAAGCGCACCCGTCCGTGCGGAGTTGATCAAAGATCGGTCTGTACTCACCGCCGATGGTACAACCCAACCCATCTTGGCCATTCGATTCCTTGACAAAGATGGATATCCGGCTCGCGAAGGTGTTGTGGGTACCTATGAAATAGACGCGCCTTATGTTGCGCAGCAAGCTATCGACGACCTTCAGGATCGACCGGTGGTCGGAAACAACCGAGGACTGCGCTTTGTGGTCGGTCCGGATGGAATAGCTTGGATTCGTTTGCAACCCACGACCCAGTCCGGAGAGGTCACCCTAAGGCTTCCTTTCCCGCAGTGGGAACAGGAAGTTCGGGCCTGGCTCCAACCGGCCCCGCGTGACTGGATCTTGGTTGGGTTTGCCGAAGGAACGGTGGGCTACAACACTCTCAGTGAAAACGTTGAAACCATTCCCGATCGCGGGGGCGACGGTGAGATCTACGAGGACGGCCAGGTTTCGTTCTTTGCCAAGGGCCAGATCAAAGGCGAATGGCTTCTGACCGTGGCTTTGAACTCGGACCGGAAGCCCAGCCGCGAGCAACTGTTTCGCCAGATCGATCCCAACGCCTACTACTCCTTGTATGCGGATCGGACGGTGCAACAATACGACGCCCAGAGTACCGGTCCTCTCTATGTGAAACTCGAACGCGCCCAGTTTTATGCGCTCTTCGGTGATTTCCAAACCGGAATGACGGTAACCGAGCTGAGTCGCTATAACCGTGTTTTCCGCGGTTTCAAGACAGAGTACGCTTCTCCTTCCGCCAACATCACGGGATTTGTCACCGACACCCGACAGGGTTTTGCCAAAGAAGAGATCCGTGGCGACGGTGTCTCCGGGCCATACGCGCTTTCCGCCAACAATCTGGTACTGAACTCGGAGCACGTTTATATCGAGACACGGGATCGGTTCCGTACGGAGATCGTCACCTCTCGATCCACCCTAGCTCGCCACCTGGATTACACCATCGACTATCAAGCGGGAACCCTCACCTTCCGCGAGCCCGTGTTCAGTCGCGACGCTGATCTGAACCCCATTTTCATTGTGGTGGACTACGAGACCTACACCACCGCCGAAGCCTCCCTCAACTATGGGGTGCGAGGTGAACTTGGCACCTCGAACCAACGGATTCGAGCCGGAGCTACCTACGTTCACGAGGAGGGCGGGACCGCAGAAGGAGATCTCATCGGTGCCGATGCTGAAGTGTTCCTGAGAGCGGCCACGCGTTTGCGGGCCGAACTCGCTCACAGTTCTAGAACTCGGGTTGAAGGAAAAGCGGATGCCCTAGCCTACCTTGGAGAATTGGAACACCAGTCAGCGATCGCATCCGGACGCCTGTATTACCGGGAGCAAGAGGAAGGCTTTGGGTTCGGTCAGCAAAACCTTACGGAAGCCGCTTCAAGAAAGTTTGGTGCCGAAGCCAAATCTGAATTGGGCTCTCGTTTTAACCTAAAGGGCCTTGCCTACCGCCATCGAAACCTGTCCACCGACGCGAATCGTGATGTTATTGAATCTGATTTGGAGCTGATCCAAGAATACGTCACGCTCCGATCCGGATTCCGTTTCGCTCAGGATAAACTTGAGGACGGTTCGCTTCAGATTTCACGACAGGTCACTACCGGAGCCAACTCTTCCCTTTGGAAGGGCCGCGTGGATCTGCGTTTGCAACATGATCAGTCCTTAGACGGGGCCAATGCGAACCAGGCGTATCCCACCCGCACTTTGTTTGGGGCCAGCCTCAAACTCACCGATGACTGGAAGCTTTTCGGAGAAGAAGAACTCACTCACGGCGACAGTGGCAACACCACGATCTCTCGCGTGGGACTGGAAGCAAAACCCTGGGCCGGTTCCACGGTTACAAGCTCCGTGGAGCGGCAGCCTGGCGATGCCGGAAGTCGCTTGCGTTCCAACTTTGGACTGAAACAGTCCCTTCAGCTTTCGGAGCATTGGCTAGTGGATGGCGGCTTAGAACATAGCAACACCACCCTCACAGGTTCCGGGGATGCCATCTTCCCCAACGCCCCTTCCCCTTCCGGGTCGGGTCAAGACTTTGTCGCCTTCTTTGGCGGTGGCGCCTACCAAGATGTTTACTGGTCAGCATCGGGAAGACTAGAGTTCCGTTTCACCGACTCCGACGATCGTGTGTTCGTAAACCTTGGCGCAACCGGTGAGCCGAAGCCGGGGCTTGGTCTGGGCTTTTCAGGGCGACTGAGTTTCGCCAGCGGTTCGAACGGTAACAAGCGCTCCGAGCACGCCTTGAGATTGGCGCTGGCTCACCGCCCTCGTGAACACAACTGGACCATTCTGGACAAACTTGAACTACACACCCTGAAAGAAACGGGTACCGCGACCGACTCGGAGAGCTGGCGAGTGGTGAACAACTTTGGTAGCAACTGGCGTTTTGGTCGTGGGCAAGTGAGCGCTCAGTATGGTTCTAAGTACGCTCGCTACGAACTGGTGGGGCAAGACCTCAGTGGCTACACCGATCTTTTGGGAGCGGAATTGCGTCACGATCTCTCCGACATCTTTGATATCGGACTTCGAGGGCAAAGCCTACATGGCTACAAGAGCGGCACCATGGACTACAGCGCCGGCGTTTCTTTGGGCATGAATGTGTTGGAGAACAGCTGGGTTAGCCTTGGCTACAACCTACTGGGCTTCCATGACGAAGACTTCTCGCGCGCAAGCTATACCGCGCAAGGCCCGTTCCTTACCTTCCGGTTGAAGTTTGACCAGGCCACCGTGCGATCTTTAGTGGGAGGCGATCAATGATGCGACGCTCCTCCCTACTCGGCATCTTCTTGTTCTTGGCCGCGGGCTTCTTACTGCCAACCACGGCCGAGGCCCAGTGGATGGCCGGCTGGTGCCAGCGGCGCCCCCTGAGCATTGTCGAACAGAACGGCAGCAATCTGACCAATTACCAAGTGCGCGTCGATATCACTTGGAACGCCAACATGAACCCCGACTTCTCGGATTTGCGGTTTACTTTGGGCGACGGCACGACGTTAGTCGACTATTGGGTGGAACAGTTCGTGGCGTCCACTTCCGCCATCGTTTGGGTAGAAGTGCCGAGTATTCCAGCCTCCGGTTCAACAAACCTCTATCTGTACTACGGAAACTCTGGAGCTAGCTCCGCGAGCAACGGGGCCAACACCTGGATCTTCTTCGACGGTGGCTCAAATGGTTGGACGAACCAATCGGCGGGTGGCTCGGCCGAACTCAACACGTCGGCTTTCGGATTCCCCACCAACCGACGTCGGAGCGGGAATGACCCCAGAGGGGGTTGGAAACCGCTCGGGGCCACCGTCTCTGACTTTCGGCTTCTGGCGCGGGACCAACGAACCAACAACAGTGGCTGGGATCGCTACGGACTTGAGAATAATGCTGAGAATGGGTACGGAATTCGGCGGCGAGCCGGCACAAACAACAATGGTGCGTTTGGTTACGAAAGACGCACGGGCGGCACTTCCAGCAACGCAAACCAAACTACGTTGAGTCAGCCGAGAAACAATTGGTACATCGTGGAGCTGACGCGTCACGGAAACGGCAACCTTCGGGCCGCCCTGCACCAAGATGATCACAGTCTGATCGGAGCCGTGTCCGGAGTAGACAACACCCACACCAGTTTTACCCGCTTTTCTATGCGCGGTGGGCCGAACTACTACCTGGACTGGGTTGCGGTCGGAAACTTTGTTCAGAATGAGCCAACGGCGGCTATGTGATTTGAAGCGTACAACTGCAGCTTTGTAACTCGATTAGCCGTCACCGTTTTTGAAGATATCTTTGCCGATGGCCTCCCCGGAGCTCAAACGGTTGGAGATGCCAATAACCCCGGCAGGAACAACGTACGCGTGCGCCTCTATCGAGATGGCGGTGACATGAACCCTAACGGGGGGGATGACCTCCTAGTTCAAACCGTAACCACCACCGCGACCGGATCCTTTTCTGCAACCGGGCTGGTGGCCGGGAACTATTGGGTTACCGTGGATTCCCGGGATCTGTCCCCTTCTGCGGGATTTGCCTCAGGTGGCCAGGGCGATGTATGGGCAGAGCAAACCTATGGCCCGCGAGGGAGCTACTGCGCCGATGATGGCGGTCTGCGCGGGGCCTCAACGCTGCCCACGGCAGACTATTGCTTTGCCGGACGCACGGCGACCGGATCAGACAACGCCAACAACTTGGCTAGCGCGGAGCATTTAACCAGCATTGCCTTAGTGGACTCGGTCGTAAATCTGAATTTTGGTTTCAGCTTCAACGTGGTCACCAACACCGAAGACGATGACGACGACGGAGCCAACCGCACCCAGCAGGGTGGCTTTCGGCAGTTTATTCAGAATGCAAACGCCTTGAGCGGCGGCAATACGATGCGGTTTGTACCGGTGGAAGCGACCAACGCCAGCGGAAGTGGCGGAAACTGGTGGAACATCGCCCTCACCAGCTCGCTACCTTCCCTGCAGAACCCAGGAACAGAGATTGATGGGTTTGCCTATCGCTACGACAACCTCTCGCCGCGAAACTCCAACGGAGGCGTTACCGGCAACAGCGGAGCCCCTGTAGGCACGGGGCCCGACGGTGTGGTGGGCACCGGAGACGAAGTGCTGCTTCCCAACTATGAACGACCTGAACTCGAGATCAACGGTACCGACCGCAATCCAGTTTTTGATTTTGTTGGCAGCAACCAACGCGTTAGTAACCTTGGCGTGTACAACGCCGGAGCCACAGCCTTTTACGTGGGCGGAGGCACCGGGCAGGTCATCTCAAACAACCTTATTGGACCACGCGCCGACGGTTCCGATCCGGGTGGGGGTTTAAGGGTTGGCCAGGCTATTAGAACTTACAACTCAGAAGTGAGCATTCTTCAAAACCGGGTTGCTTACCTTGAACTTACCGGCATCTTCGTCTTGGATGCAGCGCTCATTGAAGAAAACGACCTCTTTGATGTCGCTCGAAGCAACGCCGTCGGCGATGGTATTACGATGGAGAACACGAACAGCCAGACGATTTCCGTGTTGGGAAACCGTGTGGAGCAGGTTGCTGCCTACGGCATTGAGTCGTGGCAGGCACAGGGTCCCTTTACGATCCGTGACAATACGGTGATTCGCTCAGGCAGACAGGGTGGTCAGGGTGAGACGGGTGGTATTCGAGTCTTTGGCAACGGGAGTACCGTGACGCAGAACCTGGTGACCCAGGCGGTTGGGGCGGGCATTGTCATCCCTCGTTTATCCAACGGCACGGTCTCCCAAGGGAATCTGGTTTCACGAAACTCCCTCTTCGACAACGGCGGGCTCGGCCTCGATCTCGACCAAACCACATTGAGCGGTAACCCCAACGGGGATGGCGTGAGCCCAAACGATGGAGTGACGGTTGCAGGCCAGCAGAACATAGGTCTCGACTACCCTGTGTTCACCCTCGCGACCTACTTCAATGGCGATTTGCACCTGGAGGGCTACGTAGGAACTCAGTCCAGCCCCCTGTCCGGAACCTTCACCATTGAGCTTTTCATTGCCGAGGATGATGGCAACAACAACGGTGAGGTAGAAGCCGGTGATGGTCAGAACGAGCCGCACGGCGAACCGAAAACCTACTTCCACACATTTACCACCGCACCCGACGGCACGTTTGTCCAAGACTTTGCCGCGCCCGCGTGGGTGGGCCTTCCAACCGGTCAACTCATCGCAGCCAGCGCTCGCGACGCCTTGAACAACACCTCCGAATTTAGTTCTCTGCGGGTGATCGTGTTAGGGGCCCCGGACATCACCATTTTGAAGACGTCCCAAGCGATCTATGATCCGGTGAACGAATCGACGAACCCGAAATCGATTCCGGGAGCCACCGTCCTGTATGCACTGAACCTCATCAACGATGGTTTTGGGGCGACCGATTCCAGCACGGTGACCATCATTGATCCCCTGCCCAGTGAAGTGGCCCTGGTGGTGGAGGACATTGCCGGAGTCGGTTCCGGGCCGGTCGCTTTCATGGACGGATTCGTCTCAAGCGGCTTGAACTTCAGCTTTACGAACTTTGCTGATACCACCGACAGCGTGGACTTCTCAAACGATGGCGGATTTACCTTTGGGTATGCACCAAGCGCCGGCCCGGACGGAACGGACCCGGCCGTTACGCATCTTCGGATTCGACCGGAAGGAGTCTTCCAGAAGTCAAACGGAGTCAGCGATCCGGAGTTTGAAGTGCGATTCCAGGTGAAGGTCCGGTAGACACAACTCGCAGCCCTGCTCTGCAAGACGAAGAACTTCTGTCCTATAAAACGGACGACCTTGCACGAACCTAATTTTGTCGGTTTAGGTCTTCTGCTTCTTCTTCTCGGCCGCGGGGAACAGCACGTTGTTCAGAATCAGCCGGTAGCCCGGTGAGTTCTTGTAGAGAGCGAGGTTGGTAGGA
>JABDJR010000542.1 GCA_013003415.1 Candidatus Eiseniibacteriota bacterium
ATCTTACCCTGATCAACCATGAGCTGACCGCGAAGCCTGGCATCTTTGTCTTTAATGGCGAGCACAAAGACAGTTTGCTCACACCCTTTTAGATCCTCAATGGACATATTTACAGACGGGCTTTCAATCTCAAAAACTTGATCCCAGGACATGCCGTCTTCAAAGTTTGGAATCAGCTTCTTTAGGGAGGCTCCAACCTGCGTTAGGGCACCGCTTTCATCAACCACGAAATGGAAAGGGAAAGAGGTTTCAAAAAGAGCAGATGAGGGTGCAAACGCTTGCTCGTTCATTAATCCGATGCCTCGTCACGAAGAGAATGATTCGTGTGAATAGAGTGTGCGTCGCAGCTCTTGCATAGAAAAAGATACGACAGACCGGTGAAAATCTAATGATTCACTCGGTGTAAAGCCTAGTGCGGGTATCGGATGACGGATTGGGTCTCTTTACGCAACTCCGGCAGAACGCAAGAGCTTCAAAAATATGCGTAGATTTTTGGGACCGAGAAAAGAGCCCTAAGAGAATGCGAGCATGAAGCGTTCTGCGGCATCGGCGCTTAGGGGCTCAGCGTAGAGGTACCCCTGCCCAAAACCGCATCCGGCGGCCTTGAGTGCGGCGGCTTGAGCCCGAGTTTCCACCCCTTCGGCAATGGTTTCGAGGTTCAGGGTCTTAGCCAAGGCAACGATCGTGCGCACAATCTCGAGGCTGTCCCGGTTGTGCTCCAAATCCCGAACAAAGGCCCGATCAATCTTGAGCGTATCTACGGGAAGTTTTTGGAGGCGACTTAAACTGGAATGACCAGCGCCAAAGTCGTCGACATAAAGGTGGATATCCATTCCTTTGAGAAGCTGCAAGGTGGTGAGAATATGCTCGTCATCTTCGCTCAAGGTGTCTTCGGTGATTTCGAGTTTGAGACACTCTGGATTCACGCCCGTCTGAGAGAGAATGTCTTGCACAACCGCCACCAGATCGGGCTCTTCAAACTGCCGCGTCACGAGGTTCACGCTCATGAGCACGGTGGCATCTTCGCCTGCGGCTTCATTCCAACGACGAAGCTGGTGGCATGCGCTGCGTAGAACCCAGCGATCCAGAGGAACCATCAACCCCGCCGCTTCGGCGACGGGCAAAAACTTAGCCGGAGTGAGCAACCCCTTCTCGGGGTGTTGCCAGCGCACAAGCGCTTCAAACCCTTTAAGTCGCTGACCCTGAAAAGACACAATGGGCTGGTAGTAGACTTCAAGCTCATCTTGCTCAAGGGCTTGTCTCAACTCGCCTTCAAGCTGCAATCTGTGAACGGCCGCGTCGTGCATGGCGGGATCAAAAATTTCGTGACGACCTCGGCCATTGGCTTTGGCGCGGTTGGCCGCGACATCGGCATCGCGCAGCAGATCTTCCGGATCCTGGTACTGACCCGTATACAAGGCAATGCCAATACTCGCGCGCGCCGAAACCGGGTGGCCGTCGACGTCGAAAGGTTCGCCTAAGGCATGATGCACGCGACGGGCAATTCTTAGGGTGTCGCTTACCCCGCGAATCTCGTCGAGCAAGAGAGCAAATTCGTCGCCACCCAATCGGCATACGGTGTCGCCGGGACGAAGGCATTGACTCAGCCGCTCGCCCATCTCCTTAAGGAGGGAATCTCCTGCTCGGTGGCCAAGGCTATCGTTGATAACCTGAAAGCGATCCAAGTCGAGCAACATCACGGCGAAAAGGTAGTTTCGGCGGCGCCCCTTACGCCGCAAACAGCGCGTAACCAACTCCAACAAAAGCTCGCGGTTGGGAAGTCCGGTGAGGGAGTCATGAAGCGCGTCGTGACTAAGCTTCTCTTGGACTCGACGTTGGTCGGTCAGGTCGGTTTGGGAGCCGGCAATGCGATGAATCTTACCGTCGACGCTTTGGATAGCCCCGCGAGCAAGCATCCACCGGTACTGCCCATCTCGAGCTCTGATTCGGTATTGGTGCTCAAGCAAAGGGCGGTCGCCACGGAGGACGGCCTCGATTTCAAGCCGAAGCAGATCAACATCTTCGGGATGGGTGCGGGCGTACCATTGGTCGAGATCAGATAGATCGGTTTCTTCGAGACCGATCGATTTGAGCCATGGTTTGGAAAAAGACAACAAACCAGCCGAAACATCCCAATCCCAAAGACCGTCGCGAGACCCCTGACAAGTGAGACGATAGCGCTCATCGGCTTCGACGAGTTCGCGACTCAAATGCTTTACACGGGACTCGACGTCCTTCGGATCACTCACCTTCCCTCCTTGGCAAATGACATGAATACGCGCAGGTCCAGACTATATAGGTAGTGACGGTGGCTTGGAAAGGATCGGATCGAAAGATAGGCTTAGGAGATGAGCTTTCTGAGGAGCCTCTTCCCCATATTGGGTTTCGCACTCTTGCCCCTCTTTACCGCCATGTTGGCGGTGAGTGAGGAACCCTATGAAACCTTTCGCGTGGGCCTAGAGGGAACGGATCTTCTCCAAGGATCAAGACTCGATCCGTTCTGGGACTTCACTCCCGGCTTCAACCTCAGTCTTGAGACTCCCTTCTACTTGGGGGTTGGCCAGGCCGGTCTTCACCAGTTCAACGCCCAAGGAATCGACACTCCAGACCTGGAGAGCCGCTACACCTACTTGGGATGGGGCTATCTCTTGAAGCCCTGGGAACGCCTGGAGTTTGTGCCTGCGATCCGGGGCGGGATCTGGTGGCAGGACTACGA
>JABDJR010000555.1 GCA_013003415.1 Candidatus Eiseniibacteriota bacterium
CTTGTGGATCTCAGTGTACGGCGAAAACCTAGGCTAGGGCTAGGGTTTGATCCTCACGCTTTTGGCCACGAAAGCACCTCGCTGCATTTCCCCTTCGACCACGGCAGATTTCGCCCCGGAACACAGCCCGTTGGATACCGGGTCAACCGATACGCCCTCGACCAGCATGGTTCGATTCAGCAGGCGAACTGCGGCCTGACAAGGAGCGCCCTCTTTATGGTAGTGGTGTTTGGCGCAAGCGATCTCAGCCTGGAGTGGGGCTACAGACATGGCCCGATTGATGGTGCTCGCGACTTCCGGGGTTGCGACCTGTTCTCTTTGCTTGGCCTTCTCCGGAATCTCCGACAACTTGCCGCCCACCTGGTCCCAAGCGATAAAAGCCACCACACCAACAATGAGAATTGCGATAAATGCCTTCATGACAGTCTCCTTCCGCGTCTGGAGGAGTTATCGGCAGGGGTGCGAGCTGGGCTTAGCCGGCGTGAAGGGCGCGGTGAACGGCTTCCGCCAGCTTGTCGGGCCCGTAAGGCTTTCCAATAAACTGGATTTGCGGATTGTCGCGCCGGCGGTTGGCAAGCTCCTCGGAATGACCCGAAGTGAAGAGAATGGGGACCTTCGGAAATCGCTTCTTGAAGGACTTTGCCAGCTCAAACCCATCGCGTCCGGGCATAACCAGGTCGGTCAGTAAGAGTGCAATGTCGTTGGCTTCCTCGGCGACGCGAAGGGCCTCATCGGCACCGGCGGCGGCCAAAACTTCGTAGCCCGAATCGCGGAGCATGCTCTCGGCCACGTCGCGAACCAAGTCGTCGTCTTCGACCAGCAAAACGGTTTCGCCATGAGCTTGCAAGGCGGGCTTCGGATTCTGCGGCGCTTTGGGTACTTCGGCCTCAAGCTCCCGAACCGGGAACGAGATTGTGAAGCTGGTTCCCTCGCCGACAATGGAACGCACCTGAATGACACCGGAATGCCGACGCAGAATTCCGTAGACCGTGGAGAGGCCCAGACCCAGAAGCGTGGTATTGGTGGTGAAGAAAGGATCAAAGACGCGGGTCAATTCTTCTTCGGGGATGCCTCGGCCGTCATCCTTAATCAGCAAACGAACCGCAGAACGATCTTTTTGCTCATCGACCACAATATTGATGTTGGAGGCCCCGGCCTGTCGGGCATTGCGTACAAGGTTCAGGAGAACCTGCTCGATCATTCCCGGATCGAGTCGGAGCTTGGGTATGGTGTCCGGAGCCTCAATTTGAACCGCCGCTTCCCCGGCTTCTCTTTCTAGGACGCGCGAAAACTTCTTTACCAAATCATGAAGGAAGAAATCGCGGGGCATGAATCGTTCACGCCGACCGAAGGCCAAGAGCTGTGCGGTTAAACGATTGGCTCGCCGAGCTGCTTCTTCAACCGGGCGCAAGGACTCCAAGAGTTTGGGATCATCGCTCTCTCGGCAAATCTGATCGGTTTGACCAATGATCACCGTCAACATGTTGTTGAGTTCGTGGGACGCACCCTCAGCAAGTTCACGAACAGCTTCAAGTTTGCTTTCGCGATCTTGGCGAGCTTCGCTGGCACGGAACACGGCGAGGTCCGAATAGGTGAGGGGTAACTCCTCATAATGGTTGCGAATCGAGTTTCCGAGGTGTAGCTCGGACTCCAGATCGGCGCACTGACCCATCAGATCGAGAAGTTGGCGGTATTTTTTTTTAATGTTGGGATTGGACACAGGCGGTTCCCCCGAACACGGCTTTCGGCGACCGCTCTCTCTCCTGACCTATAGGGTAGGCGCGATCATCCGATTATGTGAGGGCAACACATAAAAAGCATGTTCGGGCATTTCCATCTATGTGACAAGAAAAATCGACAAAATTGGTCAGGTTATGTCCTAGACAAATTAGGCAATTATCCGAGCACCCTTTTGAAGTAGCCGATGAGGTTCTTGCCCATCATGCCTTCTAGTTCAGAAGGTTTCCAACCCCGTGCGAGCAAGATGGAGGTAAGAACAGGGAGAGTTCCAACGTGTTCCAACCCAACTGGGAACCGGCGCGCGCCATCGTAATCGGTTCCCAGGCTGACATGCTCGGTTCCCATCTCCTTCAGCGCCATCTCACAGTGGTTGGCCGCAATTTCAGCAGTGGCCAGAGGGACATGCTTGTCGTAAACGACATACTCTTCCTCGGTGATGCCGGCAAAATCGATAAAGTCGGTTTTGTCGGAAACCTTGGCATAGTCTTCCGTTTGTTTTGCCTCGGCCCAAGCCGCAGACTCATCCATCAGGAACCCGCTGCAGAAACAAACTCCCAACACACCACCCTTCTCGGCTAAGGCTTTAAGTTGCGCGTTGGTGAGATTGCGTCGGTGGTCGTTAATGTCACGGAGGCTGGAGTGACTCGCGAAGGGGGACACGCGACACATGTCAATCACCTGGCCAAAGGTCGTGGGCGCCACGTGAGAAATGTCGACCGCCATCTTCATATCTTCCATGGCTTCCACAACCTGACGTCCGAAGGCGGTGAGACCACCGTGTTGTTTTAAGGAAGGGTCCATGGGGCCGCAGCCGTCGGCCCAATTGTTGGTGTTGTTCCACGTGAGGGTCATGGCACGCACGCCACGCTTGTAGAAGTGGCGTAGCTTATCAAGAGAATCCTCGATGGCGTGGCCACCCTCAATGGAAAGCATGCCCGCAAACTTGCCTTCCCCCAGAGCGCGTTCGATTTCCGAGCCGTTGCGGCAGGCCACAAGGCGATCCGGAATCCGCTCCACTTCGGCTTCGAAGCGATCAATCAACTCATCCACGCGAGCCGCGTGCTTGTTGTTTGGGAGGTCGGGGGAGACATAACAGGCGAAGAGCTGCCCTTTGAGGCCCCCTTCCTGGAACTTCTGCCAGGAGAGGTGTGCCGAATCCGGGGCGTCGTCGAGGTTGTATTTCTTGTCCACCATCTCGGAGAGGGTGTCGACATGAGCGTCGAAGATGTCCCACTCTCGATGCAGTTCTTTGGCTTGTTCTAGATAAGATGCGGTTGTACTCATAGGCAAAAGAGTAGCAGAAGAAACAGAACAAGGCCCCCCTCCGTCCAAGAGGGGAGCCCGTTCTCTGGGGGATTCTGGGGATAGGGGCTTCCATTCCCCCAAGCTTCGTCAGCGGTTTGGCGATGCGCTAAAGCGAGTGCGATTCGCCGGCCGCCAAGTATCGAACGCTACACTGCCACCACGGTCAGAATCTTCGGCTGGTTCGGGTGGCGAG
>JABDJR010000557.1 GCA_013003415.1 Candidatus Eiseniibacteriota bacterium
TCGCTACGGTTCCCGAGGTGTTGCTCCAAACCGAGCCGCTTTCGCAATCTTCAATCGTGGAGTCGTCCATTGTCCCGGTGGCGTCATCTAGGAACTGCAGACCGATATCGGCATAACGGATTGTGCACAGGCTTAGATCAACCTCACCTTCGTCGGCTATCCTTAACCCGTCCCAATCTCCTTTCTCTGGGCTAGATTCCCTAGAGGTGAACGTGACATTCGTAGCATCGAGATAACCCTCAACGAAAAAGTACGGGTTGCCGGTCGGGTCCTCAAAAAGCACCTGTGTTCCGTTGAGCTCAAGGCTATCCCCGTCGCTCACACCAGCGAAGTTCACGACAATCAGAGGTGAGTCTTCTGTGTCAAAACCGCCTTCGATGTAGTCAGAGTTGAAATGCGTTCCCGTGAACTCATAGGTTAGCGTGTAGCCCATGTCTTTCACTGGGCTTGGATTTGTGCCTTGGAATTTCGTCGACCACAGTCGATAAACGATATACTTTGCCCGCGTTTCAGAAGTCCCTGGATTTCCAGGACTTCCAAGGTCTTCGAAGTTGTTGTCGTTGCAGCACATCAAGGAAACATCATACTCGGGTGAATAGGTCAGGTATTGACCATCCCATCGTGCACCAGCGTGATACTCACCAAGGGTTGATATGAGCTCAGAATTTGGCCATGCTACAGGGCCTCCTGAGTAGACCTTGTCATCGTTAGAATCGCGGTTGATTGCGTCCATGAGGTGTGTCAGCTCATGGGTAGTGCCGTTGTCGCTGGCAACAGTTTTAGGATCGACAGCATCTTGACCCAGTCGCGCACCTAGGGTGTAAAAATCATTCGTCCCTGGGACATAGTAGCCAAAGCCTGCGCATATATTGCTCACTCGAGGACATCCGAAATCTTCCTGGTCATAAACCCAAAGATCGATTGTTGTGAAGTGTGAGGAATTTGATTTGATCGTAAAGTCAACTGAGTCCACTGCCGCCGCGTCATCGCCATGGCAAAAATATTCCCAAAGCAGAGGAAAAACGTCGGTCGTGTTTGTCGAGTCGTTATCAAAGATGCTTAGAGTGAGGCTATCAACATCGGCCTGCGCCCACCCTCCATTGGTGCTGTCTAGCATGCTTGTGCTTGGGTAGAGTCTAAAGACCTTGTTAAAAGGACTTGTCGTGTTCGAATGATTGCTGCTCGGCCACCCCCCTACTTGGGTTGTGTCTTGAATGGCGGCGAATACTGGTTTTGGACCTCCACCTGTAATCAGTAGCCCTATGGCGAATATCCATAGAATGCTTCTCATGGCTCTTTCCTAACTGTCCCGGCTAGATTTAGTTTTTCGGAAGGTTTTGCTTAATGTACCCCCACGTTCTCCCTTGTGTAGTAACGCTTTTGTCAAAGATTCCCGTTCCGTCATCCTGATACTTGAACTCAAAAACATAGAAGTTAAATCCAAATGGGTCTTCGGCTAGAAATGTAAACTTAAGCAGCGCATGCCCTTCATCGGCCGTTTTTAAGACATAGAGTCGGCCAACTTCTAACCGCTCATTGAATTTGGAGAGAATTCCCCCTACATACCCTTCCGATGGAGCAACCTTCACAGAGTCAATATGGCTATCCCCTAACGGGACTACCCCGTACGGGGTATCTAAGCCAAGCTCAGACAACGGATGAAAGATAAAAACCAAGCTGAAATCAAATGAACTCGGTGGATCATCGCAACCCTGATCACAAGGCTCGCAACCACATGATTCCTCAGAGAATGACCAGTAGTTTTTCGTGCTGTCTATGCCAGCAGTTATCTCCGCAAAACCTGGGGTTTGAAGTAGGATCAGAAGTCCTATTGCACTGAGAGCGACGCGCATACCAAGTCCTCATCTATTTGCTGTGGTAGTTTTGCTGCGTTCTACGCACTCACCGAAGAGCAACCCCATCAAATCCTTAGGTGGCGGCCAAAGGATCTTTTCGGAAAGCCGGAAGCGCTTTCCTCTCTACAACAATGCGTCTACCCAGTAATTAGTGGTACTCCCTTGAGCTTGTTATAACAACAGGTTTTTCAAAAATGTTTTTGTTTAGCGAACCAAGTTTCTGTGGCACTCAGCCTTAACCCGGTCCAATAAAACCCCTCATCCGCTGAATTTCTGGCGTCACGTTCCACACTTTTTTCAACCGCACCAATCAAAAAAGGTCACCGTTTCGTTTCCTGCAGCACGCGCCACACGGTGGTCGGTGCATTCCCGGTTATGCGGGCGATTTCACGAATGCTTTTTTTCTTGGACAACTTCACGATTCGTCGTTCATCGATCTTAATTCGTGGGCGGCCGAGTTGTTGCCCTTCCGCTCGAGCGGAAGCGAGGCCGCTCTTCACGCTATTTGAAAACAATTCGCGTTCAAGTTTTGCAAGCACGCGAATCGTCTCCGCACCTGATGCTATTTCCGAATCGAAATCGTCTTCCATTGAAACCAGTTGGAAGGCGTCGCGGTTCAGAGAATTCAAGAGCGTCACGGTTTCTTTGAGACTTGCAACACACATCGAAAGCCGAGGTGCCAAGAAGCCTTTGGCTTTTCCTGCTCGAAGATTGTCAA
>JABDJR010000580.1 GCA_013003415.1 Candidatus Eiseniibacteriota bacterium
CATCCGCTTTGTCTATGAGGGCGATTACGCCGGATCAGTCTCCGTGGCCGGAGATTTCAACGGCTGGAATGGAACCGCAACTCCCATGACCAAGAGCGGCGACGTGTGGTCGGTGGTGGTTTCCTTAGGGCCCGGTACTCATGAGTACAAGTTTGTGGTGGACGGACAGTGGGTAGCCGACCCGGATAACCCGACCACGGTGGGGGATTTTGGAAACTCCGCTATTCAAATCGGTCCCGACGGGGACATCGTTCAGATGAAGGCAACTTCAAACACCGAGTTGTCTCCCAAGATTTATCTCGGTGCCCGCTACATTACCTTGTTCAACTTCCGCGAGACGCAAGGGTCTAATCCTGAGTGGAATCTCGATCGTCCCGACTACGATATTGACCTCGATTTTGCCGTGCGCATGAACGAGGTTCTCACCGGACGCATGCTTACGAACATCAACAACCTGAACGAGAACGTTCAGCTTTGGGAAACCAGTCTCCGCTTTGATCGTGGCCATTTGAATCTCGACACCGGCGACATTCGCATTTTGGCCTTTGACAACGATCGCATGGGGACCTTCGACGACCCGCTTTCCCTGGTCGGCGATGTGGGTATTTACGACCACGCGTGGGGGTATGAGCAGCAGGGAGTCGCGGTATGGAAGGACTACAAGGGCTTTGAGGGTCACCTTCTGTACTCTGACAATTTCAGACCCGGCGGCACCGCGTCGACTTTCGAAAATATTTCGGCCACCGGCGACGTGGGATACTTTCGAGCCGACACCGACAACAACAAGGATGTACTGGGAGTCCGAGTGAAGCGTGAGGTGAACGATCACCTGCGCATGGGTGTGTCTGGCCGGCTGGATCGCGGCAGCAACCCGGGCCTCCTCGTGGAGTTCCAACCGGGTACGTCGGCAAATCCTTTAGGGCCCGTCGACACCTACAACAACACGGTCGAGGAGTGGATGGCGGCAGGGATCGACCTCATGTACACGAATGACCCACAGGGTCTCGACCTGTCGGCTGAGTTCCTGGTCGGTGAAAGTCAGGTTCGCGGGGAGTCGGGCGTTCGCGAGAATTTCAACAATGTCGGTGATCTCGTTTCTACGGAGACACTGGAATCCCGCGATCTACGTCTCGATACGAGCAAGCGAACCCATTTGGGTGTGCACTATTACGCTTTCCGCGGGTGGCATTGGCGCGGGGTTTGGGAATTTGAAGATCACGACATGTCCCCGGCGTCCAACGATTCCAGCATGGCTCTTTACAATCGTGTAGCCAACTACAAATTCGACCTTGAGTTCAACGGCCAGGAATGGAAGAACTGGCCGTGGGAAGCGGGTCTGGCCATCAATATTCACGACTTCGCCTACGATCGAAACGCCTCCTGGCGGACGCAGTTATGGTTCGATACCTATAACTTCTGGCTTGAGCAGGGAGAGCACGAGGTCTCTTTTGATCGCTTGATCATGCTGGGTGGCGACGATGTCGTTTCTTTAAAACCCCGTGCGGAGTGGATGTTCTACGCGGATCGCTCGGCCACGGTGGGGTACCAGGGCATTCTGAATGCCACCAAGCTGGGGCGGGAACCCAAATACTGGGAAACCAACATTACTTTCCACGTCGAACTCACGCGTCGCCTCGATCTCAACACGGATAGCCGATGGGTGCGATACGACGATCCGATTCTAGATATGGACGAGACGTTTTTGTCTCACTTTATCGAGTTGAAGTATCACTTCACTCCGGAAATTGAAGTCGGCCTTTCTTGGGGAGTCGACCCTTGGGTCATCGATGGTATTACCAACGAGTACGACCGCATCGGACGTGATCAATTCTTGTTTAGTCGAAATGCCAACGCCTCGACGGCGGAGTCGGACTTCCTGGATATGGGAAAGACGATCTTGGCGGCAGAGAAGGCTTTGGAAGACGAAACCCGGTTTCAGTTAGAAGCCATTATTCGGTACTAGCTCAGAGGACATCATGCGACGCATCCTTTTCACAATAGCGCTCACAAGTTTGGTGCTTTCGAGTTGCGGGCTCACTTTTATCAAAAAGCGTCTGCCCCCACCATCGCAACAAAACGATGGCGCCGTGTTGTTTAGATTCGATGCACCATCAGCACGCGTCGTGCAATTAGCAGGGAATTGGCCCGAGAATAACTGGTTGGCCGGGCAGGCCCAGACCGGGAGTTTCAAGGTGGGTCTAATGGAAGATCCCGACGGCGACGGTGTTTGGGAGCGTCGTGAAGCTTTGCCCCCAGGGCGGTATCAGTACAAGTTTGTAGTCGATGAGAACAACTGGAAAGAAGATCCCAACAACCCGGAAAAAGTGGATGACGGTTTTGGCGGGTTCAATTCCTTGGTCATTGTCGACTGATGGGAGATTTTGTGCGACGTAATCTTGGTTTCCTAAAGAGAGTGGGGGCGGGGCTTATTTTTGGCTTGGCTCTTCTGTTGCCATTGGGTTGTGAAGAAAACCCCAACCAGACCATTCTTACGC
>JABDJR010000584.1 GCA_013003415.1 Candidatus Eiseniibacteriota bacterium
AAACGGGCCACACTGTCGGTGGTACGCACCTGTTGGCGAACCATTTCTGCAACTTCACGAATAACGGTGTCACCAAGGTCGTGACCATGCTCATCGTTAATCCGCCCCAGATGATCGATATCCATTAGAAGCACAGTAAGAGGCTCATCGTAACGGATGGCCCTGGGCAATTCCGTATTCAAACGGTCCATGACAAACCGGCGATTGCCAAGCCCTGTGAGCACATCGGAGAAGGAGTGGTTGTCGACCTGACGGCGGAGACCGTCGAGTTCGTGCTTCATCCGTGTGACTTCGGAGCGAGCATGTTCCAACTCGGAGACCATGTCGTCTCCATCCGCTGAACTCATGCGTGGGTCAGAGTCGCGTCCAATACCAAAGAAGCCAACCGCTTTCCCAGATTCGTCGTCACATCGTACCCAAGTGTACTCAACCGGCACACTGCGGTCCCCCACTCGGTGGTGCATTTGGCACGTGTCCGAAACATCCTCCGCCGTCTTGAGTTGACCGAAGAATTTATCGACGGCAGTGACGGTAAAGGGGTCGAGGAAACTCGTGAAGTTTTCTCCGGGCTTACCCTGAGTCGCTTCGGTAAACGTGACGGATGCCTCTTTGACGGTGAGATCCACACCCAACATCACAACGTGATCTGGATTCTTTTCAATTGCAAGACGACTTAGCTGAATGGACGAACCGCTCATGTTTATCAAAACCCCATTAAAAGTGACCTAATGTTCCTGTGGAACAGTTATCGGCCGCTTTGAGGCAGACATGAATCAAGGGGTGCTCGAGGAAGTGCCGCTTGTTGAAATAGGCCCACAACTCATTCCCTTTTTTGGGGTTAGCGGAGATGCCCACCGAGAATTCCCTGGGGTTTGACCCTGGGTAGGCGCAAAAAAATCGGGCCCGAGGCGAAAAGAAGCGTGGCTTCCAATCTCAACCTCGAGCCCGAATAGGACCCGCCGTATCTATGGGTCTTACTTACTCTCCGCCGGCGAAGGGGTTAGAGCGGACTCTTTCCCGTCGCGACGCGGGCGCTCCCGATAGCGTTCGTAGAGAGCGGTGTGGCGGCTGGCCACATCGACTTTCTCGCCCGCAATCCAGATGTGATGCACCGTGGTCATGATCTCTAGGGGATCCCCATCGGTCACGAACAAGTTGGCATCTTTGCCCTCTTCAATGGAGCCAAGGCGATTACCCAGGCCAATGATTTCAGCCGGATACATGGTGACGGCTTTCAGAGCTTCTTCTTTGGGCAAACCGTAGGAAGCTGCCATGGCCGCATGGTAGGGCAAGTTCCGCAGGTTGGAAGCGCCAAAGGTGCTTCCACCGGTACTAATGCAGAACTTCACACCCGCTTCGTGCAGACGCGCGGCAACCGTATAGGCTGCGTCGTAGGGCTCCCAGCTCCGTCGCGGCATTTGATGGACGTTGTCGACCACCACCGGGACGTTCTGCTTCACCAGACGATCGGCTAGACGTGGAGCATCGCGACCACCAATGATCACGATCTTGAACTCTCGTTCTTTCGCGAAATCGAGAGCGGCCTCGATCTGCTGAAACTCGTCGGCGTGAACAAACAACGGAAGCTTCTTCTCGAGAACCGGAACCATAGCTTCCCAGCGCACATCGACCGGATGGAACGCACCACCCTTCTTGGTGGACAGGCGAGCTTTGTGATAAGCCTCGGCGTTATCGAAAGCTTCGGTCAGCTCTTTGAGCTTCTTCTCGCGATCTTTCTTTTGCTCTTCTTCCGATTTCTGAACCCACCAGGCGGTGGAGGTCGTCATGGAAGGCCAGCGCAAGTGCATGGCAAGGGGCTCTTGAATGGCCATCTCTTCCCAGTTCCAACCGTGAAGATTCCAAGCCACCGAGGAGCCGCTCAGCACACCACCGTTGGTGGCGGTCACGGCCGTAAGCACGCCGTTGGCGCGCGTTACGGGAATGAGTTCCGAGTCGTGGTTGATGGCAACCATGGCCCGTGCATTGGGGTTGAGGTTACCGTTCTCGCCGGCGTCGTTCGTTCCTTTGACGCTACCGATTTCGATGAGTCCCAACACGGAGTTCGCCGCAACCATACCCGGATAAACGTGTTGACCCGAAATGTCGATGCGCTCTGCTCCCGCAGGTACAGAAACGTTGGCGCCAACCGCAATGATCTTGCCGTTGTCGATCACAACCGTGCCGTTGGGATAGCTCTGGCCACTCACAGTATGCACCGTGCCGCCCACGAGGGCGGTGGCTGCCAAAGCCGGAGTCACAGCGACCGCAGTCGCAAGCAAGGTTAGAAGGAGGATTTTCCGCATGTTACTTCTCCTCTTTCTGGTGTTCGATGTGAGTGCATTCTTCTTCTTTGTGGCTCACCGCAGCGCATTTACAAACGCTGGTCTCAGCCGAATCGTAGTAGTACTCAGGCATTTGATAACCCGGGTCATCGGCGCCGGCAACCGTAGGCTCTTTGCCTTCTTCTTTCTTGTCTTTGATCTTGGCGATTAAGGCCTCGCGCTCCTTCAAGAGAGCCTCACGAGCGGCGAGATCTTCTTCGCGATCGAAGTACTTCCGACCATCGACCCAGGTTTGCTCGCAAATGCTGTAGGTCGAAAGCGGGTGCCCATTCCAAATCACGAAGTCCGCATCTTTGCCGGCTTCGAGGGAACCCATGATGTCATCGACGCGCATTTGTTTGGCCGCGTTGAGGGTCACAAACTTGAGCGCTTCCTCTTCGGGAATGCCGCCGTATTTCACGGCCTTGGCCGCCTCGAGATTCATGCGTCGGGCCAGCTCCGAAGAGTCGGAGTTGAAGGTCGTCACCACACCCCGATCCCACATGATGGAACCGTTGTAAGGAATAGCGTCGTACACTTCAAACTTGTAGGCCCACCAGTCGCTAAAAGTCGAGCCCATGGCTCCGTGCTCCCGCATTTCGTCGGCCACTTTGTAGCCTTCGAGAACGTGCTGGAAGGTGTCGACCTTGAAGCCCATGTCATCGGCGATCCGCATGAGCATGAGGATTTCGTCGGCGCGATAGGAGTGGCAGTGGATCTGGCGCTTGCCGTCGAGAATCTCGACCAAAGCCTCTAACTGGAAGTCGCGCTTGGGGGCTGTGCCCTTTTTGCTGCTGTTCCAGCGATCCCAACGTTCTTTGTAGTCTTTGGCGGCGGTGAAGCGCTCACGAATAAGCTGCTCAACGCCCGAACGCGTAATGGGATAATGGTCGTCTTGCTCACCCCAGTTGGCGCGTTTCGGGTTTTCACCAAGCGCAAACTTGATGCCCTGCATGCGTCCCTCAACCTTGAGGTCTTCGGGGTCCTCGCCGTAACGCATCTTGATGAGGCAGTTCTGCCCACCAATGGCGTTGGCGGAACCGTGAAGCAAGTTCCCCGCGGTCAGACCACCGGCCAACTGACGATAGATGTTCACCGTTTCCGAGTTCACCACATCTTCAATACGCACTTCGGAAGTGACGTTGTTGGTGCCTTCATTGACGCCTCCCACGATAGCGGTATGAGAGTGAGCATCGATCAGACCCGGGGTGACATGCTTGCCAGTGCCATCGATCACAACCGCACCGGAGGGTGCGCTGAGATCGGTTCCGACTTGGGCTACTTTCCCGTTCCGAATCAGGAGGTCGCCCACGAACTTGCCTTGGGGGCCGCTCGTCCAAATGGTGGCGTTTTGTACCAAGACAGCACCGGGTTGATCCGGGGTATTGGCGTGCCAGGCTTCAGGGTCGCCCGCGGCGGTGGCTCCAAAGACCAAGCTTGGTACCAAGCAGGCGGTGGCAACCACCGTAGCTAGGCTAAATAGTTTCTGTCGCTTCATCGGTCCAAGCCTCCGTTTCCAGGCTTTGAATCACTGTGTTTCTTCACGCGGGTTGCGGTGAGCGAGAAGTCGCCGAAGGGACTTGAGCCCGAACCGTCCGCGTTGTCGCCGTTGATGTTGAGATCGAGAGTGAACTGACCGCCCATCATGGAGAAGACGACGCTCACCGTAGAGCCAGACTGCGTGGCCTCTGCGGGAATCTCTTCATCCATGGCAACCACGGTTGCGGTGAGAGCGCCAAGCTCGCCACCAAGGATGACGGTTCCGGGATACTCGGCACCACCCGCAAGGGCAACGTAGTCCCAGGTACCGCGGGGATCGCCTTCCGGCTTCTCAATCTTCTGAACTTCAAAACGATTGCCGTCGACCCACACCGCGCGAACTTTGGTGTCGGGATCGAAGATGGCGCCGTCGGTAACTACCAAGTTCGCGACCATGCCGGTTTCCACACGTCCCATTTGCTCAGATAGCCCAAGCATCTTGGCCGGAACCGTGGTGCAGCTAGCAAGCGCCGCGTCGTGAGGTAGGCCAGCCTGAATAGCTTCGCTGACCTTCTCGCGGAATTTGCCGATGTCTTTCAGCCCGTGAGCGGTGAAAGCAAACTCAATCCCTGCATCGTAAACCGCGGTGGGGTTCTTGGGAGCGTTGTCCCAATGACGCAACTTCTCGAGACTTACGGAGAGATCTTTGCCCTCTTCGCCGGAGACTCCGGGAGCCTTAGGGAAGTGCACGGGAAGCACCAACTGGGAGGCCATCGTTTTCACTTCGTCGATGCGTTTGTACTCTTCGCCGCTTCCAATGTAGGAAAGGCTCAGCCCAAGCTCGGCTGCCAGCTCATGAGCCCGCAGGAGATCGAGAACATCGTCGGTGATAAACAGCAGCTCTTCTTGCCCGCTGGCTACCGAGCGCAGAGCTTCTAAGGCCGCATTTTGCTCGGGGCGTTTGAGGCCGCGAGGATTGGCTTCGAAGCTGGTCATGGCTTGGTTGTACCATTGCGCGTCGTGCAGCGTCTGGCGCATGACCGCAACCACGCCCATGAGGGAGCCGGGATATCCGCCTCCCTTGGCGGTTGAGAAAGCCGCTACTTGACCGGCTTCGCCTTCAATGAGGTTGTAGCTGAGATCGCCTTTACCAAGGTTGGCAATCGCAGCTTCGCCGCGGAAGGCCCCCTGATTGGAGAGCATGCGAGCCGTGGTGATACCCACAGCGCGGCGCGCCTCACGATCGGAAGCTTTGAAAGGCATGCCCGTGGCAAGAAGCGTTTGCGATTTCACGACACTCAGATGGTGATCGAGGTTGGCCAGGTCGTCTTCGTCGTCAGCCTTGGGAAGCTTCACTTCCATGGCGGGGTCGATGAGACCGGCATAAACGGTGAGGCTGTCGAGCTCCCATACCTGAGCATCGTCAGGGATGGCAACGTTGGCGCCTACCGCTTCGATCAGCCCGTCGCGAACCACAACGGTTCCCTGTTCAATCGTGCGTCCGGGGGACGTCACAATACGAACATTAGTGAGAGCATGAACGTTTGGGGTATAAACAGGCCCTTGAGCCAAGAGGCTCGTGGGAATGAGCGAGAATAGGGCGCAAAGAAGAGCCCTATGGAGGAGACGGGACATACGTCTTGCTCCTATTGGGAAGGGGTGGTGGAACCATGAGGACAAGATGGTCACTCACGCTCGAGGGGGTTTAGAACAACTAAAACTCTGGAACAGCTATATATAACAATAACTTATTCGATATAGGCATATCAACTTGAAGTTCCTGTATCTAGGATAGGCCCGGAAGACAGAAACAAGCCCAAAACGCCTCTCGCACTGTCTTCTCAAGGGGATGGGCGCCCTCTATCATAGCCCTCTAGGTTATTCAGTTAAGGAGTGTTTGATGAATCAAGGGAATTTTGGAGACCAGATCCAAATGCCGCAGATGCCCAAGATACCTGGGGCGACGGTTCGCACCGTCATTCTGTTGGCTGTGATCGGGCTCATCGCCCTAACCAGTTTCTATACCGTGGGGCCCGAAGAAAACGGGGTGGTCTTGAGGTTTGGTAAATACCAAGGCCTCACCGACCCGGGCCTCCATTTCAAGCTGCCGTTCAACATCGAAACCGTGGATAAGGTTCCGATCCAACGTCAGCTCAAGGAAGAGTTTGGGTTTCGCACCGTAAGTTCCGGAGTGCGTTCCGAGTTTTCCAATCGCGGGTTTGCGGGTGAGGCCAACATGCTCACCGGCGACTTGAACGCGGCGGTGGTGGAGTGGGTAGTTCAATATCGTATTGTCGATCCCTACAACTATCTCTTCCGCGTTCGCAACGTTCGCCAGACTTTCCGCGACATGTCGGAAGCCGTCATGCGAAGCGTGATCGGGGATCGGACCGTGAACGAAGTGCTGACCATCGGTCGGGCCGAGATCGCCGATCTCGTGCACCAAAATCTTCAAGAACTCGCCGATCAGTACGAGAGCGGGATCAAGGTTGACCAGGTGGTGTTGCAGGACGTGAACCCGCCGGACAAGGTGAAGCCTTCGTTTAACGAAGTGAACGAAGCTCAGCAAGAGAAAGAGCGACTCATTAACGAAGCTCAGTCGGAGTACAACCGTGTGGTTCCGAGAGCCGAGGGTGAGGCGCTGCAGACCATTCAGCAGGCCGAGGGTTATTTCCTCGAGCGCACGAACAACGCGGCCGGTGACTCGGCTCGATTTGTAGCCCTCTACGATGAATACCGCAAGGCTCCCGAAGTCACTAGAAAGCGACTGTACTTGGAGACCATGGAATTGATTCTTCCCAAGATCGGAAGAAAGATTGTGGTCGATTCCGAATCCTCAGGGGTTTTGCCGCTCCTCAACTTGGGCGGAGCTAGCCTGCCCGGAACCGGAGGGGGTAACTAAGATGAAAGTCATTTATCTCATCCTCATCGGTGCAGTTCTTATTCTCGCCTCTAACGTCCTTTATGTGGTGAAAGAGCCTGAGCAGGTCATCATCACCCAGTTCGGTAAGCCGGTTGGCGAGCCTGTAACCGACCCGGGACTGAAGTTCAAAGCTCCCTTTGTGCAGACCGTCCACCGGTTTGATCGTCGATTCCTAGAGTGGGATGGTGATCCGAACCAGCTCCCCACTCGGGATAAGCGTTTCATTTGGGTGGATATGTATGCGCGTTGGCGCATTACGGATCCCCTGCTCTTCTTCCAGCGTTTACGCGATGAGCGCGGGGCTCAAACCCGACTCGACGATATTCTGGATGGAGAAACCCGAAACGCGATCGCGAATAACGACCTGGTCGAAGTTATTCGGACCAGCAACCGAACTCCTCAATCGGGAGAAACGGTGCCCGAAGACGAGACCACGCTCGATGTTATCGGTTTCGGTCGAGAGCGCATCCGCCAGGAGATTCTGACCAAAGCGCAAACGCGTACCGATGATCTGGGAATCGAAATTCTTGACGTGCAGTTCAAGCGTATTAACTACGTGGAAGAAGTGCGCAAGAAGGTCTACGACCGCATGATCGCGGAGCGGCGTCGGATTGCGGATCGTTTCCGTTCCGAGGGCGAAGGTGAGGCGTCGAGGATTCGAGGCGAGAAAGAGCGTGAGCTCCTGCGTATTCAGTCCGAAGCTTATAAGGAAGCTCAGGGAATCGTGGGACGCGCCGACGCTATTTCCACCGAAACCTACGCCAAAGCCTACGGCACGAGTAACGATGCCGAAGACTTCTATCAGTTCCTGAAAACGCTGGAGTCTTACGAGACCTCGGTCGACGCAGAAACTTGGTTGCTTCTGTCTACCGACTCGGAGTTTTATAAGTACTTGAAGAAGGCTAAGTGATCACCTTGGTCCGCCCCGGTGATCCTGGCCTGAGAAGAGTATAGGAGGGAAGCCTTGGCTCTTTCATCCTACGGTTACCTGGCTCTTCTAGTTCTCGGGTTTGTGGCCGTGTTGCTCGCCTTGCGTTTCCTCGTGAAGCGGGCAACACGTCACGACCATCCCTTCACGGGGCCACTCAAGGTTTTAGCCAACCTGGTGGTCCCGTCTCTTTTTGTTCTGCTTTTCGTCAGAACGGCTGGGCTCCAAGAGGATTCCTCCCTTCACAAGATTCTCGAAACCTTCTTTTGGATTTCGGCTCTTAACGCAGGGATCGCGTTCCTGAACGCGGTTTTGTTTTCAGGGGTAAGCCAAGACACTTGGCGCGGACGCATTCCGAAGCTCTTCATCGACGTGAGCCGCTTCTTCTTGGTTCTTTTGGGAACGGCTTTCGTTCTCTCTCTGGTTTGGGAAGCCGATCTGGGGGGCGTTTTGGCCGCCTTGGGTGTGGGCTCGATTGTGCTGGGTTTGGCCCTTCAAGACACCCTGGGGAACCTCATGTCGGGGATTGCCCTGTTGTTTGAGGAGCCGCCTCGGGTTGGGGAGTGGGTACGCGTAGGCAACACCTATGGCAAAGTGGCCGAAATGAACTGGCGTTCTTTGCATCTGCGCACGCGCGCCAACGAAATGGTGGTGGTTCCCAACTCGGTGATCGCCAAAGAGATCTTTTCGAACTACAGCAAGCCCAGTCGCGTACATGCGGAGTTCGTCGAAATTGGTTTCTCTTACAATGATCCGCCTCACAAGGTGAAGCGTGTTCTAAGGGAGGCCGCCGACCAGACACGAGAGATCCTTACCAAGCCGGAACCTCTGGTTCGCACCAAAGCCTATGGGGATTTTGCAATCACTTACCAAGTGAAGATTTTTCTTACCAACTACGATCGCCTCCCCGACATTAAAGACGATTTCATGACCCGGATATGGTACGCGGCCAAAAAGAGCCACCTCACCATTCCTTTCCCCATCCGGACGGTTTACAGAACCGATGTTCCCTTTCCGGAGGCGGCTCCCCCGGATCGCATTGAGGAGCACGTCGATCGTTCTCCGCTTCTGCGTGCGCTTCGACCGGAACAAAGACAAGAACTGTTGTTGGACCTAGAACCGCGGACGTTTGAGGCGGGAGAACACCTTGTGCATCAGGGACAAGACCAGTCCTCTCTCTACTTGATTCTCAGCGGGACGGTCACCCTTTCAACCGGACAGACCACGCGCCGCGAAATCAGGCGGGTTGGACCCGGAGAAAGTTTTGGGGCGCTTTCCCTGCTAACTGGAGCTATTCCACCCCACGATGCGGTGGCGGGAAGTGAAGTGGAGGCCACGGTGATTCACTCCGAAGCTCTGCGCGATTTGTTGCGTCGCGATCCGGACTTGTCTTCGCGTTTGGCGGCTCAGATTGAGGCCGAAAACCCGCCAGAGTTGGAGGCTATTTCCACCACGCCGGCGCGCGTGGGTGGAGCCCCCACGAATCGTGCAGAGGCGTTGGCCAAAAGTATTCGGCGCTTTTACGGCCTATAACGCTTTAGCCCTTGGGCACACTCACCACGCGCACTTGCGCAAACTGACGGTGGCCTTCGTCGGAGCCGTGATAGCCGTAACCGCTTTCTTTGGCGCCCACCCAAGGCGTGCCCGAAGCGCCGCCACAACTCTTGTTCACGCCGATCATGCCCGCATCGAGGTGACGGGCTACTTTCAAAGCGTGCTCCTCTTCCCCAAACACCGCCGCGCCTAAACCGAAGGGCGTATCGTTTGCCTGGCGAACCGCGTCTTCTTCGGACTGATAGCGCACTACACAGGCAATGGGGCCAAAGGTCTCGTCGCGCATGATGGCCATGGCGGGGTTGAGGTCGGAAAGGATGGTGGGAACGATGAAGCGCTCGGGGTGAGCGTCGGATCCCGTAACCACTCGGGCGCCCTCGTTCTTGGCTAGCTCGAGCTGCTTTAGAACATGGGCTCGCTGGCGATCGTTGATCATGGGCCCGATTTGCGTGCCCTCTTCTTGACCGTCGCCTTGTTTCAGGTTTTCGGTCATGGTTTTCATGAGGTTTTCAAATTCGGTGGCTACCCGTTCGTCCACGTAAATACGCTCGGTGCTCACGCAGACTTGTCCCGCGTTCCGGAAACTGTTCATCACGGCAAACTTGGCCGCCTCTTCGAGGTTGGCGTCGTCCAGAACGATCATGGGATCTTTGCCACCAAGCTCCAACACCACACGCTTCAAATCGCGGGAGGCGTTTTCCAGAATCTTCTTTCCCGTCTCGCGGGAACCGGTGAAGGCAATGAGATCGACGTCGGCATTGACCAAGGCCTTCCCTTGTTCGTCGGCGCCGTGTACCACGGTGAGCACGCCCGCAGGCAGGAACTCGTTCAACACATCGGCGTAAGCCTGGGCCGACAGGGGCGTTTCTTCGGAAGGTTTCAAAATCACTGCGTTCCCGGCCATAAGGGCAGGAATGACAAGTGAGTGAGGCATGGCCACGGGGAAGTTCCATGGCGCGATGGCCGCACACACTCCAAAGGCGTCATAGAAAACGTGGGACTTGGTGCGTTTGTCTTCGGTCACCACCGGCTGAAGGGCGGCCGCGATTTCGTCGACCGTGGAAGCCATGCCGCGAGCACAGCTCTTTACTTCGCCAATGCCCTCGCGAAGCGGTTTCCCCATCTCTTGCGTCAGGGTGGTGCCAATCTCTACAGCCTTGGCCTCCAGCGCTTCGCCGGCCGCCTTCAACTGAGCCCCGCGTTCTTCCAGGGTCAAAGCGGCCCAGGCCTTTTGAGCCTTGCGCGCCTGATCGACCATGCCGGAAATGGCCTCGGGAGCAGTAACCACCACGGAACCAACAGGTTCACCAGTGGCGGGATTCAAAGATACGAGTTGGTCGGACAAGGTGACCGTCATGAGAGTTCTCCTGGAGGCGCTTGCGGCGCTGAAAGACCGGTTGAGAGAGGCTTGGCAGAAGCCCCAATTTTCGAGTAGAGCCTACACCCAATAGAGGTTTTGAGCGAAGCAAATTCCCGCTTCTCCTCAACCTCAAAGGACTTAAAAAGTAGGCTGACATGCAAGAGCTTGAAACAAAAAAACCGGGCCCCCTCAAACGAGGAGACCCGGTCCCAAAGCTAACCTAAGCAAAGTGCCTAGTTGATGGTGCGTTTGATCTCGCCCCAGCTCTTGTTCTGAACCGGAACCGGGCAGTTGTTAGCAACACCAGGAGTGTCGTCGCCACCGCCGAAGGCACCAATTTGCCAGCCGGTGGAGCAAAGGAAAGCGTTCGCAGGTACGAAGCTACCGTCGGGGCCAACCGTGGTCGAGCTGTAGACAAGGTCGCCACTACCTACGGTCTCAACAATACCGAGCTCATCGACAATGGAACCAAAGGGGGCACCATCATCGCCACCGTCTCCGCCGTAATCGCCGGAAGCATCGATCACGTTGTCGTCATCGACGTCGAGATCGGATCCGCCAAAACCGCTACCGACATTGATCGAGTCGTTCAAAGCGGTCACGAGAAGCAGGGTGAGGTTGTCGCTATTCTCAAAGTTAACGTTGGTGGTGAGGTCGACGGAGCCCGTAAGGCCCAAGCCACCGGTACCAAACGTGGTCTCGGCAATGAGGAAATAGCCATCGGCGGGAATCGAGCTACCCGTAAGGTCAATGATGCCTTCGACAGCACCACCGGCTCCGGCACCGGTGCCATCACCAATGATGATGATGTGAAGGCCGTCTAGGCTCTCGCCAGGGGTACCGAACAATTCGATGTATTCGGAAGCATCAGACCCGGACTGGTCGAGACGAAACTCACTAAAAGTGGCCGCAGATGCGGTCATAGAAAACGTGAAAGCAGCAGCTGCCGCCAAGAGAACGGACTTGGTTAACAAGCGCATTGGTTTATAAACCTCCTTAGCGTCGGGAAGCCCGACGTTGCTGAATGCATGATGCACGATATCGTGAAGAGAAGTATATCACGAGAAATGGCGGTTTTAAGGGGGTTCTAGGCATTAAGATTGTGTTAAATAACCCAAAGGAAACCCGATAAAGTTTATCCACAATCATCCACAGAACCGGTCCAAGCCTGCCCGGGGCCCCGCCTTCTAGACCCAGGAGTTGTTGATAACTTCGCCCAGGCCACCGGCGCCAGGAACGATGTAGTCCTGGTCGTCCAAGCCCTTCTCCCGGTCCCAAAAGGTCCCAGAACCGTACCCAAGACTGCGTCCTCGGACATTCCACGGTCTAAACGAAGGGCATAAACCAGCGCATCAGGGTGGTCGGCTTTCAAACGCCGTAGATATTCCGGAGTCACGATCAGGTTCAGCGAAATGAGCTTGGAGGGTTTTCCCGGCACTTTCTCTTTATAGGTCTCTATCGCGGCGGACATGGAAGAACCCGTGGCGCCCATGGGATCCGGGAACAACACGATTTGGTTATCCACCGGCCCACCGATTTTGGAAGCGCCAATGGAGGCGCCGGTCACACGCTTCTTGTCATCGACCGTGCGCGCCATGATGAAATGATCTTGGCGAATACCGGCCGGGTCCATGAACTCGTTTAGAGCATCGAAAGCAACCTGACTTGGTAAGG
The DNA here is from genome assembly GCA_013003415.1 of Candidatus Eiseniibacteriota bacterium. Lineage (GTDB taxonomy): Bacteria > Eisenbacteria > RBG-16-71-46 > JABDJR01 > JABDJR01 > JABDJR01. The sequence goes on from JABDJR010000584.1 coordinate 12,240, forward strand.
CACCGGCGCGCGCAATGTTCACCGTCACCACGCGCGTGGAACGATCGATCACTTCGCCTTCGTAAACACCCTTCTCGGTCGACTGAATCATGCGGGTGGGTACCGAGATGTTCCGACGAGGAAACTCGTTGTTCACCACAGCCTGCAACAGCTCGCGGTAAAGAATCGTCACCAAACGATTCACCGTGGGTTGTACGGTGGCGTTTTCGCAAAGCTTGGACAAGTGCGACAGCAAGAAGGGATTGGCAATTAGGTGAGCATGCTCACCGTATTTGTGTTCCATCTCGCTCAAACGAAATGGAATGGATGCGTGTTGGGAATCTGCCATGATCAATCGTCCCCCATATCGAATTGCTGCTGACCGATAACTTCGGGGCGAAAGCAAGCCCGACAGCGCGGCTCGTAAGACTCGGCCGCCCCCACTTGGACTTTGCTGTCTCCCCCGTGCAAACGCTGCGATCGGTTGGCCGGATTCCCGCACTGCACACAGATAGCCAGGTTCTTGGTGACGTATTCACTGGTGGCCATAAGCTCGGGAATCTCGGGAAAAGGAACGCCTCGGTAGTCTTGATCGAGAGCCGCCACCACCACGCGGAGTCCGCGATTGGCCAAGTCTTGAACGACTTCGCAAAGGCCCTTGCCCAAGAACTGAGCCTCGTCGATCCCAATCACTTCCGTACCAAGCTCCAAATAGAGATAAATATCCGAGGGACCGTCAATGAGTCGCGCTTCCAGCGTGCGCTGGTCGTGGGAAGCAATGCTTCCTGCCACATAACGGTCGTCTAAAGCGGGCTTAAAGACCTGCACTTTTTGCTTGGCGTATTGAGCGCGTCGAAGGCGACGGATCAGCTCTTCGGTCTTTCCCGAAAACATGCTGCCCACCACCACTTCGATCCAGCCGGTGTCTTTTGGAACGTGATGCACAAGGACTCCCTTTGTTCTCCGGGAAGTACGGTATCACGGTCCGGGGCACAAAAAAACCGAGGGCCCTGATTGCTCAGGACCCTCGGGGCCACCGTGCTAAAGGAGGTCCACCACAGAAGAGATCTGCAGTGTGCTCCGTGCGCACTTTATAGTTC